>JAEMPV010000075.1 GCA_022759145.1 Caldisericum sp. | reverse complement strand
AACTATATTTTGAAACTGCTCAAAAAAGGAGAAAATCTGGCAAAGATGAGTTAGAATGTGCTGGAGACCAGCAATAATTGAGAATCCCCATGACGGATAAGAATCTACTGGCCATGGTACTACTCTTGTTGCTTTGAATTGTTCTTCTGCCATCTTAAACTGCCTTTTTAAAATTTTGTTTTTTGATTTCTTTTCGCTTTTTTCCTTTTAAAAGTACTTTTCGAACAATTTTTTCTTTATACCACCTCCTCCTCTTTTGGATGGGCACCCCTTAAGAGCGAGTGCCCGCAACTTTTACATATTATACAAAAGATCAAGCAGTCTTTTCCTTCAAAGCCTTAATAATTTTTTCTGCAGTAAGAGGAGGGTTCTTAATTCTTACACCAAGTGCATTTTCAACTGCATTTGCAACAGCAGGCATTACAGGAATCATAGTGTGTTCTGCAATTCCTCTTGCACCAAAAGGTCCATCTGGTTGAGGAACTTCAACAATAATTGGATGCATTTCCCTTGGGACATCGAGTGCCGTAGGTATTTTGTAATCAGTGAAGTTTGGATTGAGTATCCTTCCATCCTCAGCAAACTTTACCTCTTCCCAGAGCGCAGTTCCCAATCCTTGCACAAAGCCACCTGTAATTTGCTGTTTTACAATATCAGGGTTAATAGCCTTTCCTGCATCAAAAGCCTCTGCCATCCTTAGAACTCTTATTCTTCCAGTTTCCGTATCAATTTCAATTTCAACTGCACCTGCGCCAGTTGTGTAGTGAACATTTGGATGCCCACCCTGACCTGTTTCTGGATTGACTTTTGCAGATGTAAATTCAGGCATAAATGAGCCGCGTCCAAGAATAGGACCACCCCTATAGGTTCCATCAGGCATCTGCACGCCGTCGATTACAAAGCTTTCAAACGGAACTTCAAAGTCAGGCTTTGTGTAGCATTTAACCTTACCATCTTCAAGATATAGATTTGCCTTCTCGATGTAGTATGCTCTTGAAATCACATCAAGAATTTGTTCTCGTGCATCAATTGCTGCACGTCTTACTGCATTGCCACAGGACCAGGTTACATGCGATGCAACAGTCTGCCATTCATATGGATTTCTATCGGTGTCAGGAAGTTCAACACGGATTTTCTCAAGCGGAAGTGAAAGTTCTTCTGCTGCAATTTTTGCCATTGCGGTGAGGAATCCTTGCCCAAGTTCCATACCTGAAACAAGAATATTAATGCTTCCGTCCTCTGAGAACTTTATAAATGCTGCAGATGATTCATTAGCAGGCATTGCAGGCGCTTTCCAAACCGCAGCAAAACCTTTCGCTCGTACTTTATGGGGTTCTTTTGGAGGTTCTGACGGTTTGCCCCATTCAATTGCCTTAGCAACTTCATCAATACATTTAAGAATTCCGGTTGGTCCCATTTCGACGCCGTAAGCAACAGTATCCCCTTCTTGAATTGCATTCTTCTTCCTGAACTCTACAGGGTCCATACCGATAGCCTTTGCAACTCTATCCATATGGCTTTCAAGACCAAAATGGAACTCAGAATAACCAAATCCTCTGTAGGCACCGCAAGGAGGTCTGTTTGTATAAATGGCAAATGAGTCGATCCAAACATTTGGAATTCTATAAGGACCTATTGCAGAGAATCCAGTTGCATTAACAACATTTGATCCATATTCTGCAGAGGCGCCAACATCCCAATAAAGCTGGTGCTTTAGAGCAACAATAGTTCCGTCTTTCTTAACGCCCATCTTAATATAGGCATGGAGTTCCTGACGCATTGAAGTATCATAGAATTCTTCTTTTCTTGTGTATCTAATTTTTACTGGATGTCCAGGGACTTTCAACGCACATGCTGCAGCAACAACTTCCATATTTACGCCTGCCTTACCTCCAAAACCGCCACCTACATAAGGAGCGATAACCCTTATGTCCTTGTGTTTCATCTTGAAGGAGCGTGCAATAATATTCCTTTGAGTGTGAGGGGACTGGGAAGAGTTCCACATCGTCAATCTTCCATCTGGTGTGTAGAGCGCTGCAGAAACATGTGTTTCGATTGGCGCATGTACTACATGAGGAACTACATACCAATCTTCAAGAATGAAATCTGCTTCTTTGAAAGCTTCCTCAACATTTCCTTTCCTAATTTTCCTAACATGAGCAATATTGGTCCCTGGTTGAGGGTAAAGCCACGGAACAACTTCGTAATTTCCAAGATCTGGATGTATGAGAGGGGCATCTTCCTTTATTGCAACAAGTGGGTCTTGAATTACGGGAAGTGGCTCATACTCAACTTCTATCAACTTTACAGCTTCGTCTGCAATTTCCTGCGTTGCTGCAACAACTGCCGCAACATGCTGTCCAACATATCGAACCCTGTCAAGCGGAAATACATAGTTATCTTTGAGATACAAACCATATCTATATGGGAAATCTTTTCCTGTAACAACAGCATAAACTCCATCGAGTGCTTCTGCTTTTGAGGTATCAATTTTCTTTATAATAGCATGGGCATAAGGGCTTCTTAAAATTGAAACATACAATGTTGCAGGTCCAAGATCAATATCATCAACATATTTTGCCGTTCCTGTAATTTTTTCAAGGCCATCAAGCCTTACGGCGTCATGTCCTACATATTTTAATTCTAGCTCTTTCATACGCCCCTCCTATTTCTTCTTCGCAACATCCATAATTGCTTCAACAATTGGATTGTATCCTGTACATCTGCAGAGGTTCCCTGCAATGTACTCCCTAATTTCCTCTTCATCTGGATGTGGGTTTTCGTTTAATAGTTCAGTTGCTTGAATTATCATACCTGGTGCACAGAAACCACATTGGAAAGAATTATGAGCAAGGAAGGATTTCTGCAAATCTGTAAGTCCGTTTGCCTGAAGACCTTCAACTGTGATTACATCGTGACCATCAACTTCTATAGCGTAAACGATACAAGACCTTATAGCTTTTCCATCCAGCAAAACTGAACATGCACCGCACTCGCCTCTACCACACCCATATTTAGGACTTTTTACACCAAGTTTATCCCTCAAAACATCAAGCAATTTTTCATAGGGTTTTACCTCAACCCAAACTTTCTTTCCATTCAAGGTAAAAGTAATTTCTTTTTTCTGCATGTTACCCTCCTACACCAAGTTGGTCCCATAGGCAGGACCCTGTCCTCTTAATCTCTCAAATGATGCCTTGAGCGATCGCTTAAAGAGTACTCCACTTACATGCATTCTGTATTCCTTGCTTGCTCTTACATCGGAAATAGGCGAGATTGACTTTAGTGCAATAGGTATTGCCTGTTCTATAAGAGCATCGCTCAATTCTTTTCCTTTTAGAAACTCTTCAACTTCATATGCCCTTACAGGAGTTGGTGCGACCGCGCCAAAGGAAACTCTATACTCAAGATCTTCTGAAACAAAAGTTGCAACACCAACCTGAGCAAGGTCTTCGCCATCATAACGACCGAGTTTAATATAATTTGCACCAAATTTTCTCATCTCTAACGGGATTCTTACGCCGGTTACAAGTTCGCTTACCCCAAGAACAGTTTTCCTTGGACCGGTAAAGAATTCTTTTATAGGAACTAATCTATCGGTATTACCTTTAACCTCAACCAAAGCATTTAGTACAAGAAGGGTCGGTGCAGAATCTGCGGAGGGTACTGCGGAGCAAATGTTTCCAACAAGAGTTGCCCTATTTCTTACCCCAACCGAAGCTACCGTTTTTGAAGCCTCAAACAAAACAGGGAAGTGATTTTTTACTAAGTCTGAGTGAATAATCTCTGAAAATGTTGTAAGTGCACCTATCCAAAGATAATTTTCTCTTACTTCAATACCTTTTAAGGAACTTAGTCCTTTTACATCAATTACATAGTCAGGCGTAAGCATGCCATCATCAATCATAACGACAACATCTGTACCACCTGCAAGTATCTTTGCTTGTGCCCCAAACTGCTTTAAAAGCCCTAAGGCTTCTTCAACTGTCGCCGGCTTAAAGTACTCAAAGGTCTTCATAAAAACCTCCTTATTATGGAGCCCAGGCAACAATTCTTGTCCAGGCAGATTCCATTTCAATACCTTTTACATTAAACGCACCAACATACACTCTCTTGTTGCTGAGTTTATCAATATCTCCACCGAGGTTCTCAGCATGAACTAATCCCTTAGGGAAGAGTTTAAGGTGCATTATCTGATAGAATTCTTCTGGCGGGAACATTTCATCCCAGGACTTTCCATATTTTTCTTTGAGTTTCTTTTCTGCTTCGAGGAATAGTTTTGGATGCCAATTCCTTAGGATTGTATTCATCGGATGGTCCGCACTACCGCAATCAACACCTATCCATTTAAACTGCATTTTTAGAGCCCAGTCCGGAAAATCTGGACTTGGACCGGGATGTTTAACCATATAACGAACCTCGTCTGCCTCTTTTTCATACCATGCATACCTGTGGTAACCTGTGTTAATGATGAGAATATCACCAGGTCTTATATCAGCCTTTTTCATAAGCATTTCTGGGGTATAAAGATCATAGTCGCCAACTTCATCTGAAATATCAACTACAACACCAGGTCCAACCCACTCTTCAAGTGGAACCGCTCCGATTGCTCTTCCTGCTCCATAGAAGTGGATTTCTCCATCCATATGCGTCCCTACATGGTTACTTGATGTGATAATTTGACCATTTGCACCTTGACCTCTATCTGCACCTGCAATTCTCTTAAAATACTGAATTCCTAATGGCATGTAACTTGGCCATGGCGGCGTGTGAATGCTAAGAGGTTGCGTTAAATCGTACATCTTAATTTCTGTGGTCATTAACTTAATAAATTCTTCAGTAGTCATAATTCATTACCTCCCTTTCTTATGAATATTTTTTTACGAATGCAATTAATGCCTTTTTAAAAACTTCCATTGGTGCATCTACAAGTCCTGCACCAACCTGCCCAATACCAGGTAACTTGTGTGCAATACCAGTGTCAATAAACGGTGGAATTCCTTTTTCGACAACTGACTTTATATCGATGCCAGTTGGAGTTCCTCTAAAGTTAAGATAAGGAATTTGATAGGTTGTATTTTCTCCAATAGTAATTTCGTACATCATTTTTGTTTTATTTATTGCATCCTGCGGTGTTCCACCAGTAAACTGGACAATTGCAGGTGCAGCTGCAATTGCAAATCCTCCCCATCCTGCCGTTTCAGTTATAGAACTATCTCCAATGTCAGGGTTTGCATCATCTTTTGTAAAACCAGGAAAATAAAGTGCATTTGGCGGGACTTCAGCAGGTGCAGTAAACCACTCATCGCCAAGACCAGAAACTTGAATTCCAAAATCTGTTCCATTTCTTGCCATAACAACTACCATAGTTGAACCTTCAATGTTCCTTGCAGCATCAAGGCTTGCCTTTGCTGTTGCCATAGAAATGTTGAGGAAGAAGTGATCGTTTCCGTCAATGAATTTAAGTACTCTCTCCACAACATCGGGGTCGTTTGTTGTTTTAACAATTGCGGGAGCAAGTTGTCTAAAGAGTAAAGAAGTTGCTGCTCTATTCCTATTATGCCCTTCGTCACCCATATGGAGTGCTTGAGCAAGGATGTTTTTAAGATCGATACCTCCAAGATATTCAATGGCTCTTGCAAGTGTTGGATAAAGAACTTGCTCCATCCATCTGAGTCTTTCAATAACTTCTTTTGAATACGCACCCATTCTGAGGACTTTCCCAAGCCCTTCGTTCATATTGGTATATGATTTGTTCCCATATGCTTCGTTAACAACTTCAAAAACAGGCATAGAAGGTGAAACAATTCCTGCCATAGGTCCTACAGCCTGGTGGTGATGGCATGGAGAAAATTCTATGTTTCCTGATGCAGCAAGTTTTTCTGCATCCTCGACAGTTTCTGCCCATCCTTCGTAAAGGATAGCGCCAAGAACAGCACCTTTCATTGGACCGCACATCCTATCCCAGGTTACTGGAGGACCTGCATGCAAAAGCATATTCTTTTTCATTCCGGGGACAAGGTCAATTGCCTTACCCATCCTAACAAGTTTTGGTCTTGCTGATACAAGTCTATTAAAGGCTTCACGGTTTGCCTTATCGACATCAACCTTTTTTGTTGAAACTATCTCGTTGAATTTATCAAGTGCTTCTCTTACATCATCGCCGAATGCTGGAGGCGACCAGTCAACATGGACAACTTTGTACCCTGTTTCCTTAAGGCTTTCAGCAAAGGAAGTTAAACCGATATTTATAACCTTAAGTTCACTCTTGAATAAATCGTTTACCTTGCTCATAATTAACCTCCTATTTCCTTAATTACATATCCTGCAACCTTTGAGGCATAGGCATTTCTTTCGTAAACATGCGCAGAAGCATTTTTAAGTGCAGTGATAAGCGCTCTCTTGTTCTGAGGATCTTTGTCTGTTCCCGTAACATTTACAATAACAAGTGCATTGCTAATTTTCCTAACTTCTTCAAGAGTCGGAACAAGATCTTCAATAGGGTGTCTATTTGTTCCATACCCAATAACAACATCGAGATATATAACAGCAACTTCAGGGTCTTTCGCTTCTTCTAAAATTCTCTTGTTTCTAAGCTGGAAATCAATTTGAGGATGAGGTCTTCCAACTGTAAACTCATCTTCTCCAAGGTCAACTATTGTATGCTTCTCGCTCTTCCAGGAATCCTTGAGTTTGAATTCGGGTTTAAGCGGGACATTTGAATAAACATCACCTATCATATCTGTTAAGATCAATTCTGTTTCATAGGCAAGAGTTCCACCCTGGAAAAGACCTCTAAAGTACTTTTGTCCTGGTTTAAGGTGTTTTGCCAATTCTTTTGCTTCATTCTTTATTAACTCTTCCCTCTCTTCTATCTCTTTCTTAAACTTATCAAAAGAGGTCCCCTTTGAAAGGCTTACTGCAAGAAGTGCAGCTTCTTCAAGTGTAGAAACAGGATATGCGCCTAAACTCTCAACAATTTCTTTATTTGCTCCAAGGAAACACCCAACAACTGGCTTCTTATTATTCTTTAAAACATCCTGGAGTTTCTTTAACACACTTTCGTGAGGTGGCTTAGAAATGAGAACAATCACTTTTGTCTCATCATCGTCGATAAGTGCCTTAAGCCCTGTAATAAATGATAAGCCCCCATAGTACTCCTTCATATCAATACCGCCAGTACCTATCGCCTGTGAAATACCGCCACCATTGTTAGAAATAATCGAGGAAACCTCTTGAAGTCCAGTTCCAGCCGCAGAGACTATACCAATGTCTCCTCTTTCAACGACATTTGCAAATCCAAGAGGAGCTCCGTTTATGATAGCAGTTCCGCAATCAGGACCCATCACAAGAAGTCCTTTCTCGTATCCAATTTGCTTAGCACGGAGTGCTTTTTCTTTCGGCACATTATCCGAGAAAATCATAACATGCAAGTCCTTTGAAAGCGCTTTGATTGCTTCATCTCCTGCATACTTTCCAGCAACAGAAATAAGCACTAAATTTGCATCAGGCATTATTTTGAGAGCGCCATCAAGACTTTTGGGAACATAATCTGATGATCCTTCTGATTTGGACCTGCTTTTCCTTAAAAGATTTTCGATTTCTTTTAGTGCTTTTTCAACAACTTCATCATCTTTGCCTTTAACTGCAATTAAAAGATCTGCATCGGTTGCATTCTTAAATTCTTCAAGAAGCATGCCAGAGTTCTCGAGAATAGACTTATTCTGAAGAGTTCCCATTACAATAGCTGCATCTTCTACACCGGGAATATTCAACGCATCTTTTTGAACAAGCATTAGTGTAACCGAATCATAATACTCGCCTTTTTTTAATATACCTTTTACTGCCATAATTCATTGCCTCCTTCTAAAAGTTTTTCAAATCCCTTAATGAAACCAGTTAGGATATCTGCTCCTGAAGTTTCACCAAAGGATAACATCTTTAAAATACTCTCTTCTAAATTAAATCCTGTAAATAGAGCCTTAAGCACATCCTTAAACCTTTCATAGAAAAGACCCAGCGAAGTAAAATACAAAAAAGTATTTGCAACTTTATTCTTCGTGAGTGCTTTATCATAAATCGTTTTTCTCAAAGAGGACAAATTCAAATCTAACAACTTCTCATAAACATAAATTGCAGCGAGAAAACCTTCTATAAGATCGTCTCCCTGCGGAGTTAACCCGTATCCTAATCCCTTAAGAGAATCGATTGCATTAAGGTCAAAATTAAGCAAGCGATTAAAACTCTCTTCCAATTGGTTTGCAAGATTTAAACTAAACAAGCTAACGAAATTTGACTTTCTTGAACTGTCCAGCAAAAACACCGCACTTAACGGGTGGGCATAATTAAACAAATAGTCCTTAAGTGTTTTTAAATTGTTAACTAAAACCTCTAAATCTTTATGAAATAACTCAAAACTTGAGTTATAGATAGAGTAAAAAGAGTAATCAAATCTTGAAATATCATCAAGCGTAAATTTGTTCAAATTGTTCTCATCTAAAACAATCGAATTAGGACCAGAACCTACATCTTTTGAGACAATAAAAACTAAACCCTTGTCCGTATATATATTTATGGCATGGTTAAAATGAGAATGAATACCCAAAACCTTTAACTTTAAATCAATCTTATCGCCCACCGAAATTACCTTCATTCCTACCTTTTAACAAATAAATAATATATCCCCCAAGAATCCTCTCGGGGGATTAAATAACACAAAATTATTCTTCTAATGTTTCTGGAACTTCAAACTTCTCTGCAGCCTTAAGAAGGTCTTCTGGAACTGGTGCCTGGAGTTTTGCACCTATCATATCTTCAAGATACTTCTTAACGGTTGTTTGCCAGTATTCTTTTGTTATGTAGTAAACTCTTGCTCCACCTAATTCATGCTGCACATCTGGCCATGGATAGGATGGTTGTGCCATTCCGACGCCCCACCTCTTCCATCCATTATAACTTTCATATGTCGCCCAGAACTCTTTCTGTCCAAGGATTTCGAAGGTGTAGTATGCCTTTGCATAGTACATAACTGCTCCAGCCTTCATTCCACGCATAAATGCCATTGTATGTAAACTAATGTTGATATCTTTGTTCATAAGTCTTCCGTTGCAGAAGGCTGCGAGCTTTCCATCCACAATACCAACCATTTGATAAGGATCTTTTAACCTGTTTCTTAACCAACCAAGGAGTTCTGCATAGACTCTTACACCAACAATGTCGTAGAAGTCATGATCTGTATCGATGAGTTTCTTTAAAAGTGGGAAAAGAAGAGGTGCTTCATCTTTCCTCATTTCCCTGATAACCATAGTTCTTCCGTTTGGAAGCGTTATGTACATTGGCTCCCAGTGAGGAAGATCCATTGCAGGGCCACTCAAAAGTGGTTCAATCTCTTCAACCTTAAATACTACCTCATTCTGTGATACCTTCTCTGGTACCTCTTTTTTCATCTCATTACCTCCCTTTATCCTGAAATTTTAAAAAAAGATATTCAATTTTAACAAAAACGTTTCCATTTGTCAAGGGAGCATAGGCACTTTATAACAATTTATTTTACAAACAAATAGTTAATAAAGTAACAAAAACACGAAATTTTCTTAATATTACCAAAAATTCCAAATATCAATTGCAAAATTTCCCAAAAGTACTAAAATGAAATTATGAAAAAAGACATTAAGAATTTAAATTTAAAAGAACTTGAAGGCTTTTTTGTGTCTCTGGATGAACCAAAATACAGAGCAAGAGAAGTCTTTCGTGCAATTTACAAAGAGAGGAAAGAAAACTTTAGTGATATTACAACATTAAGTAAACCACTCAGAGAAACCCTTGATAAAATATTTTATATCCTAATTTTCAAAGAAGTTTCGAGGAAAGAATCTAAAGATAACGCTGTAAAATTTGTTTTTGAGTTAAGCGACAAAAGACTTATAGAAAGCGTAATCATAAGAAACACTAATAAAGTTGGAAATTCCTGGAATACCGCATGCCTTTCAACTCAGGTGGGTTGTTCTCTTGGTTGCCAATTCTGTGCAACAGGAAGAATGGGACTTATAAGAAACCTCGAAACGGGTGAAATCGTTGAGCAACTACTTCAGCTTGAGAATGTTGAACCTATTTCAAATATTGTTTTTATGGGAATGGGTGAACCACTTTTAAATTACGAAAACGTCAAAAAAGCAATTGAAATTATAACAGATGAAAATGGAAGAGGCCTTGGCAAAAGAAGAATTACTATTTCTACTGCTGGTATTGTCCCCATGATATATAAGATTGCAGATGAAATACCAACTGTCAAACTCGCAATTTCACTACATGCAGCAAGCCAAAGAAAAAGAGACATTTTAATGCCTGGCTTGAAGAACTATCCTTTAAGCAAACTGAAAGAAGCACTCACTTATTATAACGAAAAAACAGGCAATACAGTGACACTTGAATACCTTCTCATAGACGGATTTAATGATAGTTTACAAGATGCAGATGCCTTACTAAGATTTGCAAAAACCTTAAAATTTGTAAAAGTAAACCTTATCCACTATAATGAGATTCCTTTTGCTAACTTCAAAGCATCAAGAAGAGAATTGGAATTTCAAAAACATCTTCTTGAAAATGGATTGCGCGCAACTCTTAGACTTTCGAAGGGAACGGATGTATCGGCTGCGTGCGGTCAACTTGCAACAAAAACAGCAAACAACTTAGAATTTAAAACTTAAGCACCTTTTTTCTTGCGTTCTCCAAAAACAAGCGTTCCGATTCTTACAAGGTTTGCACCTTCTTCAATTGCAACTTTGTATGACGAAGACATACCCATTGAAAGAATGGGGTTCTCCACTTTAAATATCCCTAACTTGCCTAACTTTTCAAAAAGTTCAAAAGTGAGCCTAAAATAAGGCCTAAGGTCTTCAGGATCGGGTAAATTTGGTCCCATTGTCATCAATCCTGAAAGCAAGATATTATTTAGTTTATTGATTTCTTTTGCAACATCTTCAACATCCTCTGGCATAACACCGCTTTTTTGTGGTTCCTTGCCTGAGTTTACTTCAATTAATACAGGCATAACCTTTCCTATTTTCTTGCACTCATCATCAATCAATCTTGCTATCTCGACCGAAGGAACACTTTCGACCACATCAAACAATTCAACTATCTTTTTAACTTTCCTTCTCTGTATCGAGCCTATAAAATGCCACTCAACAACATGACCTATTTCATTAATTTTAGGCTCCGCTTCTTGCAGGTAATTCTCGCCAAAGATATTTGCACCTGCTGAAATTGCTTCTCTTATTTCATCTACAGTCCTTTCCTTGCTTGCAAGCAAAAGTTTTGCTTTTCCATCAAGTTCTTTAAGTAAAGATAGAACTCTTTCATAAATTATTCCCATAAATGAGCCTCCTGAGTGTTATCAAATTCCTTTTATACCCTTCAATATCACCTGGAATCTCAAGTATACCACCTACATCTTTAAACAATGCGTTATTAACCAAAAATCTAAAAGCGTCAAGCCCAATTTTACCAAGCCCTATTTCTTCATGTCTATCAACATGCATTCCAATTTCTCTTTTAGAGTCATTTAAATGAAAAAGTTTAAGATACTTTAAACCGATAACTCTATCGAAATCTTCTAATACTTTTAAGAAACTTTCGGGAGTTCTTATATCATACCCAGCCTGGAAAACATGACATGTATCAAAGCATACACCCAATCTTGAAGTGCGCGTAAGTTCAAAAATATCCCTTATTTGTTCAAATTTATAGCAAAGATGCGTTCCTTCTCCTGCGGTTGTTTCTATAAGAAGCATGCTCTTTTTGGACTGCGTAATCTCAAAAACTTCCTTTATGGAATTTGCAATTGTCTTTATCCCCTTAACTTCTCCCTCGCCCATATGAGCGCCAGGATGAAAAACTACATAATCAATTCCAAGTGCATCTGCTCTTTCCAGTTCGGATGAAAGGTCTTTAATAGATTTTTTTCTGATGCTTTCGTCGGGGCTTGAAAGATTTAAAAGGTAAGAAGCGTGTATTGAAACACCCTTAACTTTATAATTCTCGGAATTTCTCTTAAAATCTTCAATAGTGCTTTTGCTCAAAGGTGGCATTGCCCATTGCATCTGATTTTTGGAGAATATTTGTATAACATCGCAGGTTGCTTCTTTTCCGTAGATTGGTGCCTTGTCAACACCTCCTTTTATTGAAACATGTGCTCCTAACTTCATCCTTTCACCACGATAAGGGGTTTAGAGCGAGCAACTAAGTTAGCAAGTCCCTCACCAACAATGGGTTCTACGACAAGATCAATATTCTTGTAAGCCTCGGGTGCTTCTTCCCTTGCAACCACCTTATCAGTTGCGTAGAGTAAAATACTTTCCTTTTCAAGTTCGCCTTTTACATCTTCGAAAGTTATCTGTTTAACAGCCTGATGTCTGCTTAGCAATCTACCTGCACCATGTGCAACGCTTCCAAAAGTCTCCTTTATAGATTTTTCGCTTCCAACAAGTATATAGGAACCTCTTTTCATATCGCCAGGCAATAGAACTGGCTGACCTGTTTCTTTAAATTTCCCTTTTAATTTTGGGTGACCCTTAGGAAATGACCGAGTTGCTCCTTTTCTATGGACAAGGAGAGTTTGAACTTTGCCATTTACTTCGTATTCCTCAAGTTTTGCAATATTATGTGCTACATCGTAAAGGATTTCCATCCCAAGTCTTTCATAATCCATTCCAAATACCTTAGAAAAAGCCTTCCTTGTTAAATATGTTAAAACCTGTCTGTTAACCCAGGCAAAATTTGCAGCAGCACCCATAGCAAGTAAATACCTCTGAGAGAGGTCTTCTTTAATTGGAAAATAAACAGAGTCTCTATCAACAAGTTTAAAGCCAAATTTATCCATTTTTGGACGCATCAAATCAAGATAGTCAGTTGCAATCTGGTGACCAAGTCCACGAGACCCTGTATGAATCCAGATTACAATCTGTCCCTCGAACAATCCCCAAGCTTTGGCTAATTCTTTGTCGTAGATCTCAATAACCCTGTCAACTTCGAGAAAGTGGTTGCCTGCACCAAGGGTTCCGAATTCCTCTCTCCCTCTTTCGATTGCGTGTTTACTTACACAATCAGGGTCGCCTTCTAACCTTCCGTAGTCTTCGACATTTTCAAGGTCATCTTTTTTTGCAAATCCTTTTTCTACAGCCCACTCTATCCCCAATTTCATTGCTCTTTTAGATTCATCGATACTGAATGTATATTCTGAAGTTGACCCAAGCCCTGCAGGAATAGTTTTGAATAGGGTTTTACCAAGTTCCTCAAGGGAATCCTTTATATCTTCATATTTCAGGTTTGTTTTAATAACCCTTACTCCACAATTTATATCAAAGCCGACACCACCAGGAGAAACAACTCCACCATCATACAAAAAGGCACCAACACCTCCTATTGGAAAAGCATATCCCTGGTGTATATCGGGCATACCGATGGAATACTTAACGATACCTGGAAGTGTTGCAACCCATAACAGTTGCTCAAGTGCCTTATCTTTTGAAACAAATTCTATTAATTTATCAGAGGATATTAGAAGCGCATCTACCCTCATATCACCATGCTTTTCGACCAAAAACTTGTAAGGGCTCAACTTTTTAAATTCCATATAAGCACCCCTATATATTATTATAAAACTTTTTAACCTATGAGTAAAATTTTAGAAATTAAACTTTCATCCATAATAATTGAAAAATCAACAAATCTCTTCATTTTTCGATTTTGTTTTATCTTAAATATAATATTATAATTAAGTGTAACAAATAAAAAACTTTGAGGAGGATGAAGTGATTAAAATTGTAACAGATTCAACTGCATATCCAACTGAGGATGAAATTAAGGCAATGGATTTAACAATCGTTCCGCTTTATGTTACTTCCAATAAAGGTATCTATAAAGAGAGAGTAGATATCTCAGATGAGGAATTCTACAAGAGGTTAAGAGAAGGTGAAGAATTTTCTCGTTCACAACCATCAACGAATGACTTTGTTGAAGCGTACAAACCAATTATTAAAAGAGGAGACGAAATTGTCTCTATCCATATTTCATCAATTCTATCGGGAACTGTAAATGCGGCAAACGCAGCAAAAGAAATCCTTCAAACAGACAAAATAACTGTAATTGACTCAAAATCATCTTCTGTTGACCAACTTTATAAAGTAATGAAAGCGCATGAACTTATTCAGAAAGGCGCTACAAGAGAAGAAATCGAAGATGAAATCGAGAAAATGCATCCAAGAGTCCACGGATTTTTCCTTCCAATGAACATAGACCTATTAATTAAGGGTGGAAGAATTTCTCACCTTCAAGGTAAAATAACAACCGCACTAAGACTTTACTTTCTTCTCTATTTAAATGAAGGTCGAATAGATCTTTATAAGTTCGGTAGAACAAGAAATGGCTCGAAAGAAGAACTTATAAAGATTGTTAAAGAAATTTCTCAAAAGCGTGGAGGGCTTGAAAGAATAGACACAGTTTATAGTGCAAACTATGAAGAGGGAGAAGAATTTAGACAAAGAGTTGAAAAGGAATTCGGGTTTCCAACAAAAATGTACAGAATTGGACCAGTTTTAGGAACACACCTTGGTCTTGAATCTGTCGGTATTGCATTCATTACAAAGGAGTAATTATGGTTAAGATTGCAGTTGACGGAATGGGTGGCGATTTTGCACCTTTAGAGATAGTTGAGGGAGTAAAATTGGCAGTTAACGAGATAGAAGACCTTGAGATACTACTTACAGGAAGAGAAGAAGAACTAAAAAAGGCACTTCAAGGATTTTCAAAATCAAAAAATATAGAAATTGTCCATGCAGATGATGTTATAACGATGCATGATAAACCAAGAGAAGCACTCTTACGAAAAAAGGGTTCATCAATGCATAAAGCAGTGGAACTTGTAAAAGATAAGGTTGCTCAAGGTTTCGTAACTGCAGGCAATACTGGTGCTTATATGGCAATTTCTCTATTTACGCTTGGAAGGCTTAAGAATGTAAATCGACCCGGAATTGGCGTTGTAATACCATTTAAAGATGACGACTTTGGTGTCCTTATTGATGTTGGGGCAAGCGTAGATATCATGCCCCGTGATTATCTTATACTTGCGATTCTTGGTAAAACTTTTCTACACACGCTTACTAACAAAGAGAACTTAACTGTTGGATTACTAAATATCGGCGAAGAGGAGGAAAAAGGGACAAAACTTATTCAAGAAGCACACAAATTGCTAAAAGAAAATTTAAAGGAATTCAAAGGTAATATCGAACCACATCAAATTCTTTATCACAAGGTCGATATAATAGTCACAGATGGATTCACAGGAAACATACTTGAAAAGTCTTATGAGGGAGCGCTCGAGTTTACCGTAGATATCCTTAAGGATGAAATAAATAAGTCTATTTTGTATAAAATTGGTGCATACCTTCTTAAGCCTGCTCTTAAAAGCGCCTTTAACAAGTTGAATTATGAGAATTTTGGAGGGTCACCACTTTTAGGAATAGACGGTGTCGCAGTTAAAGCGCATGGGAGATCAAAGAGGACTGCAATCAAAAACGCAATTAAAGTTGCCTACGAACTTGCAAAAAACAATCTCATAGAAAATTTCAAAAATGAATTGGAAGGAGTTTCGGAGTGAGAAATAAAATAGTTATTGTAGTTTTTATTTTAGCAAGCATCACATCACTTGCTTTCATTTACAGTTTTTCAAGAAGTGAAAAACCACAAACTCTTGAAGCAGTGGAAGTAAGTGAATACAAGGGAGAAAAATTAACACCGCTATCGGAAACGCCTGCTTTGGGAATTAAAGGAACGCAAAATATTAATGGAAAAAACTATACACTAAATGTTTATGGACTTGTTGAAACCCCACTAACACTTAAATACGAAGAAGTTTTATCTAACTATAAACACTTCGAAAAAGTTGTAAAACTCAATTGTGTAGAAGGCTGGAGCTCAAAATTGCTTTGGGAAGGTGTTCTTATATACGACATCTTGAAAAATGCAAATTTAAAGGCAGATGCAAATACTGTTATTTTCCACTGTGCCGATGGATATACAACTTCACTTCCAATAGACTATATTCGTGATGAAAAAATACTATTGGCATACAAAGTAAACGGCATTATTCTCCCAAAAGAATATGGATTTCCTTTCAGAGTTGTTGCAGAAGCAAAATATGGATACAAATGGGCTAAATGGGTTGTAGGAATCGAAGTAACAAACGATCCAAATTACAAAGGATACTGGGAGTCTCGTGGGTTTTCAAACGAGGCAGACATCGAACATCCGTAGTTTTGTGTCTCTTTTTATTACAAAAACTTGGAATTTTATTATGCAAGTATATAATATATTGGCATGAATAAGAAAGGAGGCTACCCATAAATGTGGGAAGAAAAATTCTCAGAAAGAAGTAAGACAATGAAGGCTTCCGCCATTAGAGAACTCCTAAAGCTTGTTGAATCACCAGAAATCATTTCCTTTGCAGGCGGTATGCCAGATCCAAACCTTTTCCCAAAAGAAATTTTGGGTGAAATTGCAAAAGAAGTTTTTGTAAATCATGGAGGAAAAGCACTCCAGTACGGTCCAACAGAAGGCGTAAAACCTCTCAGGGAAACCATTGTTAAAATGATGCAAGAAGAAGGCATTAAGAATGTGGGGCTTGAAAATGTTCTTGTTACAACCGCCTCACAACAGGCACTTGATCTAATTGCAAAAGTCTTTGTAGACCCAGGGGACACTGTAATTGTTGAAGCTCCTTCTTATGTGGGAGGACTTCAAGCTCTGCAGGCATTTCAGGCTAACTTTGTAACTGTTCCTCTTGATGACGACGGGATAAAAACAGATATCTTAGAGGAAAAAATCAAGGATTTAAGAAGTAAAGGAGTTAACATTAAACTCATCTATGTAATCCCGAACTTCCAAAATCCAGCAGGGGTTACATTGAGTCTTGAACGAAGAAAAGAACTTTTAAGAATCTCCCATGAATACGGAATCCCTATAATTGAAGATGACCCATACGGCGAAATCAGGTTTGAAGGTGAAAAATTACCATCACTCCTTGAATTAGACCAAATAGGAAATGTTATCGGGCTAAGGACATTCAGTAAAATTCTTGCGCCTGGCTTTAGATTGGGATGGATTATTGGGGATCCAGTAGCTATTTCAAAACTTGCGCTTGCAAAACAGGCTGCAGATTTGTGCTCCCCTTCCTCAACTCAGTATATTGCTGACAAATTCATAAGAGATGGCTATATGAACGAATACCTTGATAAAGTCCGGAAAGTCTATAAAGAAAAGAAAGATACCATGCTCAACGCAATGGAAAAATATTTCCCTAAGGAAGTTACCTGGACAAAACCTCATGGCGGAATGTTCGTATGGGTTCAGACTCCTCCATACATTGACACAGATGCACTTTTTGTTGAAGCTGTCAAAGAAAAGAAAGTCGCTTATGTAATCGGAAGCGCATTTTACCCTTATGGAGAAGATAAGAACCACATGAGATTGAACTTCACTCTCTCAACACTTGAACAAATTGAAGAAGGAATTAAAAGACTTGGTGAATTACTCAAAAGCAAGATTAAATAGAACTTAGGGGGCTTTTGCCCCCTTTTTTATTTTTTGTTCTTTAGTTTTTCCTCTATTTCAGGAATTTTTTCAACTGCCGCTTTAACACCTCTTTCAATAACCTCTGCAGGCTTCCAGAAATAATCCCACCCTATGTCCTGAACATCTGGTGCGATCACAACATCTGCGTCTCTGCAATTCTCTTTTGCAAGATTATACTGAAGTATATCAATTGAGTCAGAAAATATCTTGTAAAAATTAACAGAACTAACTTTTCTGTATGGGGTTTCAGATAACTTTCCATATAGATTCACAGCAATTACGAAATCTGCTCCTTTTTCTTTTGCAACTTTCACAGGAACTTGCTCTGACAACCCACCGTCCATAAGAAGAAAATCCTTATATCTAACAGGTTCAAAAAATATTGGTATTGAAATGCTCGCTCTAATACCTGTTACAAGGCTTCCACTTTCAAAAACAAAAGATTCACCTGTATTAAAATTCGTTGCAACAGGAAAAAACTTTGGCACAAGACTTGAAATTTCAGCATCACCAATATTTTTCTCTATGAAGTTTGTAACCTTCTTCCCCCTAACAATTCCCATCTTAAGAGTTGGGTCAAACAAAACTGTAAGTACCGTCTTCATATCCGAAGATGTTGCAATTTTCTCGACTTTTTCGATACTGCCAAGTTTTGCGTATGCACCACCAATTAGAGCACCAATGCTTGAACCAGTTATTATCGAAGGAAGTATTCCCTCTCCAAGTAATACCTTCATTATCCCTATATGTGCAAGCCCTTTAGGACCACCACTTCCCAGCGCAAATGCTATTTTCACTTTCTCCTCCTTAAATTTGGATAAATTTTCTTATATTCTTCTATCAATTTATTAATCTTGTCTCTTATTTTTATCGCCTCCTCAAACTCAAGAACTTCCGCCTTTAGGTGCATTTCCTCCTCAAGTTCTGTAATCAAAGCCATAAACTCTTCATAAGAAAGGTTTTCTACCTTAATGACATCTTGCAACTCCTCTTCCTTTTTCCAGGGAAGGTCTATAAGGTCTGTAATCGCTTTTCTTATAGTTTTTGGAGTAATACCATGCTCCTTATTGTATTTAAGTTGTTTTTCTCTTCTTCTGTTTGTCTCCTGCATCGCCTTTTTCATTGCGTCAGAAACTTCCTCGGCATACAAAATTACCTTTCCTGAAACATTCCTTGATGCACGACCCATAAGCTGGATAAGCGATGTTTCGCTCCTTAAAAATCCTTCTTTATCCGCATCGAGTATTGCAACAAGAGACACTTCAGGCAAATCAAGCCCTTCACGAAGAAGGTTTACACCAACAATACAATCAAATTCACCAGACCTCAGGCCCTTTAGTATCTCAACTCTCTCAAGCGTCTTAATGTCAGAGTGTAAGTACTTTGCCTTTATTCCCTTTTCGACAAGATAATTAGTCAAATCTTCTGCAAATTTTTTCGTTAATGTGTTTACTATTACTCTTTCGCCCTTTGCTGCCCGTGCCTCTATTTCCTTTATCAAATCTTCAATTTGATTCTTTTGTGGACGCACCTCAACTTCAGGGTCGACAAGACCAGTAGGTCGGATTAATTGTTCAGCGACATTCTCACTTATAGAGAGTTCGTACTCCGATGGAGTTGCAGAAACGAAGATGCACTGATTTACATGACCTAAAAACTCTTCAAAACGAAGGGGGCGGTTATCAAGCGCAGAAGGAAGCCTAAAACCATATTTTACAAGGGTAAGTTTCCTATCGTGGTCACCATGGTACATCCCTCGTAGTTGAGGAACAGTTATGTGCGACTCGTCAATAAAAAGAAGATAGTCCTCGGGAAAGAAATTCAAAAGGGTGTAAGGTTCCTCGCCAGGCTTTCGCCCTGAAAAGTATCTTGAGTAATTTTCAATGCCTGTGCAATATCCTGTGTTAAGAAGCATTTCAAGGTCATATTTTGTTCTCTCTTCAAGACGCTGTGCCTCTACAAATTTTCCTCTTGATTTAAAGAACTGGACACGCATTTCAAGTTCCTTCATTATTTCATCAACATATTTCCTTATACGTTCCTGTGTTGTTATAAACTGCGCCGCAGGGAAAAATGTAAAAGAGGAGTACTTTCTTATAAGTTCATTTGTAAGAGGGTCAAACTCAACAATTGAGTCAACCTCATCTCCAAATAGTTCAATTCTTATTGCAGTCTCTGACTCTTTAGGGAACACATCGATTACATCGCCGCGCATTCTAAAAACACCGCTTTTAAAATTGATATCATTTCTTTCATATTGAAGCCTTGCGAGATTCATAGCAATTGTGAGCCTGTTTATTTTTTCGCCAACCTTTATTGTAAACAACTGCTCTTTGTACTCTTCAGGTGAATCCCATCCGTAAATACATGATACCGAGGCAACGACAATCACATCCCGTCTTTCGAGCAACGCCCTTACAGTTGCGTGTCTTAGTCTTGCAATATCCTCATTAACATCAGCATTCTTTGCAATATAAAGGTCAATCTGCGGGACATACGCTTCGGGTTGATAAAAGTCATAGTAACTTACAAAATAGTGGACAGCATTCTCAGGGAAAAATCTTCTAAATTCTGAATAGAGTTGTGCTGCAAGTGTTTTGTTGTGTGAAATAATAAGGGTAGGTTTTTGGACTCTTGCAATAACATTCGCCATTGTAAAGGTCTTGCCAGAACCCGTAACACCGAGTAGAGTCTGAAACTTATAGCCTTTTTTAATTCCCTCAACAAGTTTTTCTATTGCCTCGGGTTGATCACCTGTAGGCTTAAAATCAGAAACAAGTTTAAATTCTTCCATATTAAGAGAAACCTTTTTCTACAAACTGAGTTGCATATTCATTTGCAAATTCAAGAGACTCTTTTAAATTATTTGTATTTATAAAATACTTTATGAATGCTGCATTAAAAACATCGCCCGCCCCAACCACATTGATGCTTTTTATACTAATACCTTTTACTTCCATTTCTTTTGTGCCTGCGATGAGTTTTGCGCCTTTTTTACCCATCTTAATCACTAAAACTCCGCCTCTCTCTAAAAAACTATCCAATAGATTCTTATCAAACACTGAAATCTCTTTTTCATTTGCAAGTACGAAATCCGAATACTTTATAATCTCTTCGCAGGTTTCTTTAAAATTAGGAAGACTCTTTCCGATGCGTACCTGAGGGTCAAAAAATACCATATAGCCATTTTCCTTAACTGATTTTACAATCTTTATTGTTTCACTTTGAGGATTCTCTTCGGTGAGCAATCCTCCAGAGACATACAAGAAATCGTAATGCAAATTTGCATTTATGAATGTATTGAAACTTATATCCACATAGGAAGTATTTTTAATGCTTGCTATTGTTATCCTTTTATCTTCTGATATTATACTAACAACAACAGGTGTTGACTTCTCAGAACTACAATCAAAATAGTAAATGCCAAACCCTTCTAAAAATTGCCTTATTGATTTTCCAAATGCATCGAGTGAGATTGGAGTAAAATAAACAGGCTCTTCCTTCAACCTCTTTAAAGCATATGAAAAGTTCACTCCAGTCCCACCAAAACTTATCGATGTTTCCTCAGGAATATGGTTTTCATCCTCATCAAGGTTAAGATTATCGAGCCGCATCTTCACATCA
Organism: Caldisericum sp.; assembly: GCA_022759145.1. Classification (NCBI taxonomy): domain Bacteria; kingdom Pseudomonadati; phylum Caldisericota; class Caldisericia; order Caldisericales; family Caldisericaceae; genus Caldisericum; species Caldisericum sp. The sequence continues at coordinate 2,737 of JAEMPV010000075.1, read as the reverse complement.
ACTGCATTTTCACCAAGGACAAGCACTCTTCTCATTATTCTTTTAAAAACTCCTCAAACTCTTTAAGGCTTTTTGTGTTAACAATATCTTCCTTTCTAAGCCAGGCCCTTCTTGCAACTCCAACACCGAAACGCATATTATTCATAGACTCTGTTGAGTGTGCATCAGTTCCTATAGCAATTTTTAAACCATATTCATATACCGCCTTTCTTGCATTTACATCGTTAAGATCAAGCCTCTCAAATGAAGCATTGATTTCAAAGATTTTGTTATATTTCTTCGCTTCCTTGAATATCTCGTCTATATTTACGCTGTACTCACTTCTTCCATTTATTATACGCCCAGTTGGATGAACTATAATCTTTACTTTTGGAATCCTTATAACTTTCTTAATCCTTTCTGTTATTGCGCTTTCGCTCTGGTTCATACCCGTGTGAATACCTGCAAGGCACAAATCAAAAATATCGAGGTCTTTCTCATCAAAATCAATTGAGCCATCGGAAAGGATATTCAACTCAACGCCAAGAAAAATCCTGAACGGATGTAGTTTCTTGTTCAACTTTTCAATCTCCTCTTTCTCCTTTTTAAACTCCTCTATCGAAAGACCACCCGCAACTCCAAGAGCCTTTGCATGCTCTGTTACGACGATATATTCATAGCCAAGAGATATTGCTTTTCTTGCCATCTCTTCTAAGGTGTTTGCACCATCTGAATATTTTGTATGCATATGTAAATCGCCTTTTATCTCATTGTAATCAACGATCCTGGGCAGTTTATGTTCAGATGCAAGTTCAACTTCTCCTGTGTCCTCTCTCATTTCAGGAGGAATCCAATCAAGTCCCAGGGATTCATAAACATCCTCTTCGGTAATACCTGCAATCTTTGTATTGTCATCGAGTCTGAAAACTCCATACTCATTCAATTTGAGATTCTTCTTAATTGCAATTTCCCGAAGACGGACATTATGATTTTTTGATCCTGTAAAGTACTGGATGGCAGCACCGAAAGAGTCATTCTCAACAACCCTCAAATCAACCTGGATGCCTTCCTGGGTTATTATTGAAGACTTTGTATCGCCTTTTGCAAGCACCTCTTTTACAAAAGGTATACTAACGAAATAGTCCATAACAGCAGAAGGATTTTTTGAAGTTACTAAAATATCTATATCGCCAATCGTATCCTTCATTCTTCTTAAACTTCCACAAATCATATGCTTCTCAATAGGTGTATTGTTCTTAAGAAGGTTAACTATAGACTCCGCAATGGGAAGTGCAATACCTATCATAAACCTGTCTGTTCTTTTATCTCGAAGCGACTTTATGCCTTCAAGTATCTTCTGCTCAGTTTTTTCTCCAAATCCTTCAAGGTTCCTTATTTTATGTTCTAATGCGGCTTTTTCAAGGTCTTCGAGATTCTTAATGCCAAGTTTTTCGTAAAGAACTTTCACCCTTTTTGCGCCAAGCCCTGGTACCTTCTCAAGTTCAAGCAGACCAGCGGGGACAACTTTTTTTAACTCCTCAAGTTTTGTTATTTTTCCAGTCTCAAGATATTCTTTTATCTTTTCTGCGATGCTTTTTCCAACACCTTTAATATCGTCAAGTTTATTTTCTTTTGCAAGTTCTTCTATAGGCATCGTAAGATTTTCTATCACACGAGCGGCTTCTAAATAGGCTTTTACTTTGAAAGGGTTTTCACCTGCAAGTTCTGCAACCTCCGCAAGTTCATAAAACTTTTCGGCAACCTCCTTGTTTCTCATAACTCTCCCCTTACCTCCCTTTCGAGTCTTTTGAAAAAATCATCCATAAATCGAAGCCTGTCATCTGCAATAGATTTTGCATAATCTGTATAAAGTCTATCCTTTATGTGCCTTAACTTTACGAGATACTCTATATTTGGTGAGTGTTCTTTAAAATTATTTATCCTTTTTGCTTGCCCCAATTCTTCTTCATTTACTTCAACATACAACCTTTCACCATACTCCCCTGCAATCATAAACGCCCTTCCGATACCTATTGCGCCAATAGCATCAAGTTTGTCTGCATCGGATAGGATTTTTGCTTCAATTGTCTCAGGCAAGACATTTCCCCTGAACCTATGCGCTCTTATTGCATGACTTACAGCCTTTATAAAATCGTCACTATATCCCAGGTCCTTTAAAACAGATTCACTCATCTGAGCACCAAGTTCAGCATGGTCAATTGAGTGTGTCGGATCTGTATCTTCCTTAACGCGAGCAATATCATGCAAGATACAACTCGCCTTTAAGACTTCGACATTTACTTCGGGATAGTGCTCTGCAATCTTTAGAGCAAGATTTAAAACCCTCAAGGTATGGTCAAAATCGTGTGAAGACGAGTTTAACTCTCTTTTAACAATTTCAATCAATTTTTCCATATTTATATTATATCCCACAACCATTAAAAGAGGAGAAACCTTAAAAAACTTTTATGCGAAACCTCTCCATTTTGTCGACCGAGCAAGTAGCATCCTTTCTAACCGACCGGAAGTGTCATCCCAAAGGCTTTTGTAAGGCATCTCCCAAATTTGAGGGGGTAAATATCACCCCTCAATTGAATTGGAGACCCTTTTAACGAAATACGCCTCAGGGTGAGAGATAAGTTCGTTTTTCTGGCAAGTTTTGATACTAGCAACGCGTATTTAAAATGAAATTTTATTTATTCATGCTCCGAAAGAACAACGCTTTCCTCAACTAAGGCTTCTTCTTTTTTAATAATAG
>JAEMPV010000074.1 GCA_022759145.1 Caldisericum sp. | reverse complement strand
TTCTAAAAACCCAGCCTCTTTTATGTGGATTTCTTCTATTTTCCCTGGTGCAATTGGAACAAAAGCGCTTTTTCCTTCTCCCAAAATTGCAAAGGAACCAAAAGGGTCTATTCTTTTTGATGGGTAAAGTGGTGCAGGTATCGTCGAAAGTCCAATATTTTTTAATTGGGAAGTTGTTGTAAAAACTGCGATGATATCTTCTGGATGTAAGATTGCTTTTGATGCAATAAATTGCTCTTTAGAAAATACTGCATCAACAAGAGCAAAGTCCAGCTTATTATTGTATTGAATCTCGAGTATTTTTTCTCTTTTGAGCAAGTCATTGCATTTAACTTTTAACAAAAGATAGGAGATTACAGCAAGCGCTGCTGTTGTGGATTCCATCATTATAGGAAATGCATTATTTGTTCCTGTTGATAGGGGAAGAACAGGTATTGGGTTTTCTAAGTTCAGTCCTTTTACAAATGCTCTGCTTGTTCCATCTCCCCCTACAACAATTGCTATATCAACAAGTCCGTTCAAAAATCTTGCGCTATTTTCAGTATCGCTTTCTTCGAATGTATATGCAATAGGTATGGGAATTAATTTACATTTTGTTAGTTTGAATTTTTTTGAGGCTCTTTCCACAATGCCAAACGAATCTCTTAAAAAATAAATTTCGTCAACTCCAAAAAAGTTAAAGATGGAAAGCATCCTTTCAACAATGTTAACTTTTTCTTCATTACTGAAGACTGATGCTTTTGATGTTATCCTTCTTATATCTTTTCCTGATTGTGGGTTCGCAACAATTGCAATCTTTCTCATAGTGAAATTATAAAGAAAAATTTACTATTTTGCAAAAAGTGTATTTTGTTGTAAAATTTTTTTATGGAAGGCAGGATAAAGGAAAAATTTTTTACAGTTTCAAAAGAAGATCTTGAAAGAAGAAAGGAACTTTATTCAGACTATATCAGTGTCTTAAAAGAAGTTTTTTCGCATTTCTCAAAAGAAACACCTATTACTGTTTCCTTTATCGATAAAGATGGAGTAGTGATATATTCTGTTGGCAATGAAAAAGACCCTGTTATATTTGAAGGAATGATATTTAATGAGGAACTTGGGAAAACCGCGATAAGAACGGCAATTAATGAGTTAAGACCGGTTGAAATAAAAGGAAGTGAACATACTCATCCTATGTTCTATGATTGGTCTTGTTGCGCTGTTCCAATTTTTGAAGAGGACGGTCTTGTGGGTGTTCTAAGCATTTCTACTCGAAGTGTACATTATCCCAAATTTATACTTGAACTTGCAAAACTTATGGCGAACAATATTTCAAAGCAAGTTCTTCTTGAGAGGGCAATAAAAGAAATCAATCTTTCTAAAGAATTTATCAAGGTTTTTGCGGAGGGTTACAAGGATGGAGTTCTTATTCTCGATAAATATGCAAATGTGGTTTATATAAATTCAACTGGCGCTTCAATTCTAAGAATTAATCGTGAAGAAGCAATTGGAAGGAATGTAACAGAGATTGTTGATTTCACTCCTGTTATACTTGAGGTTTTCAGGACACACCAGGGATATGTTGATAGAGAATTTATTATTGAAAGCCCATCAAGAGGAACGCTACATTTTATTAAGACGGCAGTTGTGTTAAAGGATAATGATGGTAATTTTGCAGGTGTTGTTGACTTCTTTAGAGAAATTGATAAAGTTAGAAAATTTGTTACCTCTTTTATAGGTGCAGAAGCACGTTTTACTTTTGATGACATAAAAGGCAAAAGCCAAAAACTACTTGAGGCAATAAGAATAGCAAATATTGCTGCTCATTCGAACGCTTCGGTTCTCATAACAGGGGAAACAGGCACAGGGAAGGAAATGTTTGCACAGGCAATTCATTTTGCATCTTCAAGATCCAAAGGTCCTTTCGTTGCAATTAATTGTTCTGCAATACCCCAGGAACTTGCAGAAAGTGAGTTTTTCGGGTATGTTGGCGGTTCTTTTACTGATGCCGACAAAAAAGGACGGCCTGGAAAATTTGAACTTGCAAACGGTGGGACTCTATTCCTAGATGAGGTTGGAGATTTGCCGCTTTCTCTTCAGCCCAAGATTCTTAGAGCGCTTGAGGATAAAGTAATCACAAGAGTTGGTGGTACAAAGTCAGTAAAGGTAGATGTGCGAGTAATTGCCGCAACCAACAAGAATCTTGAAGAACTTGTAGAAAAAGGTCTTTTTAGAAGGGACCTCTTCTATAGGCTCAATGTAATTCAGATAAGTATTCCACCATTACGAGATCGGCCTGAAGATATAGAAGTCCTCGTTGGGCATTTTATTGAAAGGCTGTCAAAAAGCCTTGGAAAAGAAATTAAAGGTTATGATAGAAGTTTTATCGAACCACTACTTCAGTATCGATTTCCTGGAAATGTCCGGGAACTTCAGAATATTATTGAGCGAGCGATAGTCACCGCAAATATGCCAATACTAACACGATCAAATTTACCGCAAGAATTATTTAAAAATGAAGATGAAGGTTATGTATCTTCTGCTCAATCTTTTGAGGCTTTAAGAAAGCAATACATAGAGCATGTTCTTTTAGAAACAAATTATAACATTTCGGAAACTGCAAGAAGGTTAGGCGTTTCACGTCCAACCCTTTACAGTTTGATAAGAAAATATAGTATTCAAATCCCGTAGTGTAAAATAATATTACATCATTTTACACAACATTGTCAAAAATTTTAACAATATCATTTGTGTTTTTATTTATTTTCCTTAATTTTCTCAGTTTGGCACGATTTTTGCATTTATATGGTGAGGAGCGAAATGAGGTTAAAAAGAGAAGACGATATTCTATTTGTTGTGATTGATCGTGGCGAAGGATTTGTAGGTTGTATGAAAGAAGTTTTACACAGTTCTGTTATGGAGAATGTTGGCGTAGTAATAACTGCTCTTGGAATGGTTAAGAATGCCCAAATTGGCTATGGTTTTTATAAAGACAATAAAGTCGAGTACCAAAAAGCAATCTTTGAAGAACCTCTTGAACTACTTGGTCTTAGTGGTTTCATTATTAAGGATGAAAAGTTACCTCTTCATTTTCATGTTTACCTTGGTGATCCTAATGGTAATGTCGTTGGTGGTCATCTTTTTGATTTCGAGGTATTTACATTTGTTGAAATGGCATTGTTAACGAGTAGTTATCCATTAAAAAGAGTTTTAAAGGATGGCTTGTTTTTAATTGATTTTTAATTTTATATCTTTGAAAGGAGGTAAGATGGAGTTATCAAAAGATTTGTTATTGAAGCTCTACAAAGACATGGTCCGAATAAGGACCTTTGAGCTAAAAGCAGAAGAATTATTCCTGCAGGGAAAACTACCAGGGTTTATTCATCTCTACATTGGAGAAGAAGCTATTGCAGTTGGCGCTATGGCAAACTTGCGTGTTGAGGATTATATAACTTCAACTCACCGTGGGCACGGTCACATGATTGCAAAAGGTGCTTCGATGCGGCGAATGATGGCAGAACTCTATGGTAAAAAGCATGGCTATTGCAAGGGTAAAGGTGGCTCAATGCACATTGCAGATGTGTCAATAGGCGTGCTTGGAGCAAATGGAGAAGTTGGTGGTGGTCTTCCCATTGCAGTAGGTGCCGGGATGGCAATTAAGTTGCAGAAGAAGGACAATGTTGTTGTCTCATTTTTCGGAGACGGTGCATCGAATAGAGGTTCTTTCCACGAGTCTTTGAACTGGGCATCAGTTTTCAAACTTCCTGTTATTTTCTTGAACGAGAATAACCAGTTTGCTTCAACTGAAAGAGTTCAGGAAACAACATCCGTTGAAAACATTGCTGACAGAGCCGTAGGCTATAACATTCCTGGCGTTACAATAGATGGAAACGATGTTCTTGCAGTTTATGAGACAGTAAAGGAAGCTGTTGAAAGAGCGAGAAATGGCGGAGGACCAACTCTTATTGAAGCAAAGACCTATAGGATAAAAGGGCATTTTGTAGGAGATCCGCAACTCTACAGAACAAAAGAAGAAGTTGAAATGAAATGGACAAATGAGCCTATAGGAAGATTTGAAAAAACCCTTTTCGAAGGTGGATTTTTAAATGACAAGGCAAAGGAAGAAATATGGAAAGAGGCACGGGCAGAAGTAGAAGATGCTGTCAAATTTGCAGAAGAAGATGAATATCCTGCACCAGAAGAGGCTCTTGAAGACTTATTTGAAGATAGCACCAATTGTCTTTACTAAGGAGGATATATGAGAGAGATAACATTTTCAGAGGCTCTTGGAGAAGCAATCTTAGAGGAAATGTCAAGAGACCCAACCATTTTTACTTATGGAGAAGACATTGCAAAACAAGGTGGTATTTTTGGTGCTTATAAGCCAATTCTTGGAAAATATCAGGATAGAATAATTGACACCCCAATTTCTGAAGAGGTAATTTTTGGTTCAGCGCTCGGTGCAGCACTTGCAGGAATGAGGCCTGTTGCGGAATTTCATTTTGCAGATTTCCTATTTACTGGTATGGCTGCAATTGCAAATCAGATTATGAAATTTAAGTATATGACAGGAGGACAGGGGAAACTTCATCTAATTTTGAGAGGTCCTGATGGCATTTCTAAATCGGCTGCCGCACAACACTCAGAATCAATCGAAACGATCTTTATGCATATCCCGGGTATAAAAGTAATCATTCCTTCAACGCCTTATGATATGAAAGGGCTATTCAAGACTGCTCTTAAGTCAGACGACCCTGTCATCTGTTTTGAACACAAAATGCTATATGCCAAAAAAGGTCCTGTTCCAGAAGAGGAATACTATATACCTTTTGGGGTTGCAGATGTGAAAAGAGAAGGGCGTGATGTGACTGTTATTGCAACTTCAAGGATGGTCCACGAATCGCTTGCCGCAGCAGAAGAACTTTCAAAAGAAGGCATAAGTGTTGAGGTTGTTGACTTAAGAACGCTTGTTCCATGGGATAAGGAAACTGTATTCAAGTCTGTTAAAAAGACTCACAAAGTTGTAATTGCCCATGAAACATGGAGGAGAGCAGGATGGGGCGCAGAAATTGCCGCAACTATTCAGGAAGAATTATTCGACTATCTTGATGCACCTATAAGAAGGGTAGGTGCAAAAAATGTTCATATTCCTTTCTCTCCGCCTCTGCAGGACTTTGTAGTGCCTGATAGAAAAAGCGTAATTGAAGCGGTAAGGAGTGTGCTGTGATGTTTGAGGTAAGAATGCCCAAATTTGGGCTTTCAATGGAGGAAGGAACAGTAACAAAGTGGTTTAAAAAAGTTGGTGATTTTGTGAAAAAAGGAGAACCTCTTGTAGAAGTTGAATCTGAAAAAATCATTAACGCACTTGAGTCTCCTTATGAAGGCATACTTGTTGAAATAAAAGTTCAGGAAGGAGAAAGTGCAAAAGTTGGTGAAGTTATTGCACTTATTGGAGAAGAAGTTGGCAAAGAAGAAGGAGCTACAAAAGAAGAACCCAAGACAGAAGAAACCTTAATACTTGCATCACCTGCTGCAAAAAGACTTGCAAAGGAATATGGTATAGATCTATCAAAGATAAAAGGGACAGGGCCAAATGGAAGAATTACCGAAAGCGATGTTCTTGCTTACATTGAAACGCAAAGTAAGAATGAAGGACCTAAATCAAGAAAAATACCTTTAGACCCATTAAGGAAAAGAATCATCGATAATCTCGTTAAGTCTTACAGGGATTCTGTTCTTGTTACTAATGTTACTAAAGTTGATGTAACAGAAATAGTTAATTTAAAGAAAGAACTTCCCGAAATTACATTAACTGCCTTTTTTGTTAAGATAGTTTCGTCCGTTTTAAAAGAGTTCCCTCGGTTTAATGCTCATTTTGACGGCTCTGTTATTGAAGAGTTTGACGATGTAAATGTTGGTGTTGCTTTTGATACAGGCGATGGTCTTATTGTCCCCGTTATAAAAGATTCCTATAATAAGTCACTTTTAGAGATTAAAGATACTCTTAACCAAATAAAGGAAAAAGTAAAAAGCAAGTCATTAAGCGTGGATGATCTTTCAAATTCTACTTTTACAATTACAAATCTTGGAATGCTGAGAACAGATTTCTTTACTCCTGTTTTGAATGGAAACGAGGTTGCAATCCTTGGGATAGGAAGAATTGAAGAGATGCCATTAGTTTTTGAAGGAGAAATAAAAATTAGAAGTGTTGCTTATTTTAGCCTTTCTTACGACCACAGGGTAATCGATGGAGCACTTGCTGCAAGGTTCTTGGGTCGCCTTGCCGAAGTGATTGAAAAAGGTAGTTTATTAAAAGAAGTATTAAAAATATAATTTATCAAAGGAGGTAAAGTATGAAGAAATTAGTTGCAGTGTTGTTAGTGGTTGCCATGGTTCTGGGGTTCTTTTCAACGAGAGCCTTGGCAGCAAATGAAGTTGTAATTAAAATGACTGTCGGAAGTAAAGACGCCTTTGTAAATGGAAAGAAAGTAACCCTTGACTCTCCTCCTATTATTGACAATGGCAGGACTCTTGTGCCGTTCAGATTTATTGGAGAATCTATTGGTGCAACAATCTCCTGGGATGCAACGAAGAAGGAAGTAGGTTATGTTTTCGGAGACATTAACCTAAAACTTACTATTGGGTCAAATAAGGCAGTTGTAAATGATGTAATTAATATGCTTGATGTTCCTCCAAAAATTGTTAGTGGCAGAACTCTTGTCCCGGTAAGATTTGTTACAGAGACTCTTGGTGCGAAGGTCGATTGGGATGCAAATACTAAGACTGTTACGGTTACAGCCTCAACTGTTCCTCCAAAGATTACCTTTAAGCCTAAAGCTGAATACACAATGCAGGTAAATGTTGGTCCTGCATTTGATTGGGGTAAGGGTGCTCAAAAGTGGGCAGACCTTGTAAAAGAAAGAACAAACGGCCTTATAAACATAAAGCCGTATTTTGGAAGCTCTCTTCTTGCAGGGAAACAGACAAACTGGTTCCAGGCTGTATCTGAAGGAAGCATCGACTTTGTAATGGATTCAACAATTAACGCATCAGGTGTTGTCCAGTCACTTAACCTGTTCTCTTTGCCGTTCTTTATAAACACTTATGAAAATGTCGATAAAATAGAAAATGGGACTGCAGGTAAGATGATTATAGACCAGATGGAGAAAATGGATGTTATTCACCTTGCCTGGGGAGAAAATGGTTTTAGGGAATTAACTAATAGTAAGAGACCCATAAGGACACCTTCTGATATGAAGGGTCTTAAGTTTAGAGTTGTGGGTTCACCCATATTTATCGATATCTTCAAGACACTCGGTGCAGATGCAGTTTCTATGAACTGGGGCGATGCAGTAACAGCCTTCCAGCAAGGGGCAGTAGATGGTCAGGAAAACCCGTATGGGGTATTGATACCAGTTCAAATATGGCAGTATCACAAATATCTTACAAACTGGAACTATGTAATTGATCCTCTTATACTTGGTGTAAGCAAACAGACTTGGGACAAATTCCCACCATATATCCAAAAAGCAATAAAGGATAGTGCACTTGAAGCAGCAGAGTGGGAAAAGGCTATGGTAAGAAGAGGACTTGATGGATTTACATCGATAAACATATTGAAGAACAAATTTGGCGAAACTCCACAAATTCTCGATATGGTTGGATATGTAAGAAGCAAGGGCATGCAAATTATTGACTTAACGCCTGAGGAAAGACAGGAATTTATTAACGCAACGCAATCTGTTTATGATAAGTGGATTCCAATTATAGGAAGAGATATTTATAACGCAGCCTTGAAAGATATGGGGAAATAGCATCTTGAATGGGGGTGTTCTTATAAGGGCATCCCCTTTTGTTTGAGGAGGTAAAATGAGGAAGTTAAAATTAGAAGAAATACTTGCAATAGTAATTTTGAGCATAATGGCAATTATAGACTTTATAAATGTTCTTAGCAGGTACATTTTCCACATTTCTTTTGCAGCAACTGAAGAGATTACGGTAAACCTATTTGTTTGGCTTACGGTAATTGGTATTGCAATTGCTTTTGAAAGAGGATCTCATCTTGGAATGAATACCGTTTTTGATAAGTTTCCTAAGAGTTTAAAGGCAGTTGCTATAATTATTTCAGGTGTTCTTGCAATTTTCATTTTTGCAATGGTAGACTTTTATGCAATAAAAGATGTCATTAGAGACATGACACTATACCATTCTAGAAGCGAGGCACTAAATATTCCTGTATGGATTTATACAATTGGAACCCCCATTTTCTCTATTTTTGTTTTTAAGAACGTAATTGTTTCAACAATAAAAAATGTGAAGACTTTACTTACGGGGGGTGTAAAATGAGTGCAGCGCTTCTCCTTTTTGGTATTTTTATACTTCTTATAATAATTGGCGCTCCAATTGGAACTGCTATTGGTGCGGCTGGTTTATTTGGTATCCTTAAGTATGACCTTGGCGCAACAATGATATCTAAAAACTTCATAGCAGGAATTTCAAAGTTTCCTCTTGTTGCAATTCCATTTTTTGTGCTTGAAGGAGAGTTACTTGCAAAAGGTGGTCTTGCAAAGAAGATCTCTCATTTTATTACAATCCTTGTAGGAAAAGCAAGGGGCGGTCTTGCAATTGCTGCAGTTGTAACCGCTGCGTTTTGGGGTGCAATATCAGGCTCTGGACCTGCAACTGCTGCTGCAATTGGTCTTATATTTATTCCTTCCATGATTGAACAAGGTTATCCTGATACATTCGCTGCATCCGTTGTTGCTGCTGCAAGTGGTCTTGCAATTATCATCCCGCCGAGCATTGCATTCATTGTTTATGGAAATATAACTGGCGTTTCGATTGGCGCTTTGTTTTTAGGTGGAGTAATCCCGGGTCTTGTTATGATGGGTTTCTTTGTCATCATAACATATGTAATCTCAAGAAAACGAAATTACCATGGAATTCAAGAAAGAGGTAGTGCAAAGGAAATATGGAATGCATTTAAGGAAGCAATCTGGGCAATACTTGCCCCAGTAATTATCCTTGGGTCAATTTATGCAGGTATTGCAACACCAACAGAATCTGCTGTTATATCTGTTTTCTACAGCCTTTTTGTAGGCATTTTTGTCTATAAGAGCCTTAGTAAGAAAGAGATTATAGATTCACTTATAGGAACTGCAGTTACATCTGCAGTTGTAATGTTTGTTGTAACTTTCGCTGGTATTTTCTCAATTGTTGAGTCAAATCTTGGTATTATCGATGCGGCAGGTAATTTTGTTGTTTCTGTTTCAAAAAGTCCCATTGCATTTTTGCTTCTTGTTGATTTAGTCTTGTTTATAGCTGGCTTTTTCCTGGATGCGATTTCAATTCTTTATGTCATTATGCCAATATTCCTTCCTGTTCTTACAGCATTCAAGATTGATCCACTGTTCTTTGGTGTTATGG
>JAEMPV010000073.1:2235-5198 GCA_022759145.1 Caldisericum sp. | reverse complement strand
CTGCGATCAAGTTAAAATCTACATTTTAAAAACAATTAGCCTTCAACGAAATTTCCGTATCCAACATTTCTTTTTGCGCCAACACCAAAATCAGACACGATTTTCTTAAACAACTTTAGTTTATCTTCTTTAGAAATTAATACATCATTTATCTTTACATCTACAAGTTTAAACTGGAAAATAAAAGTAACTCCTGGGGCAATTTTTAAAAATCGAATTGGAGTTGGATTCTTAAATTGGCTCTCGTGGGGTGTTATGTAATCTTCTGCAAAAATTCTACCATCCTTGGGAGGTTTATAAATATCTATAAAGGCATCGTAAAAAATGTCTTCCTTGTCAAAAAGAATTTCCCAGTTTTCCTCATTAATCAAGTTGCTGTGGTTTAAAGCCTTATTAACATATCGTAGTTTTTCGTAGTTTATTTTCTTAAGAAGTTCTTTTTCTTCTTCTTTAGCGTCTTTTGGTATCTTTTTAGGAAAGACGCTTTTAATAATTCCTTTTACAGATGACCCAGGGATAACGGGCATTCCTGTTGTATGGTCAAAGAAGAACCCAAGTTGAAAATCGGAAGGTTCTTTTGATTTGGGATCTTTCTTCACAATTGGATGTTCATATCCAGCGCCTATAACAAGCCCTGGATAAACGATTTTTAGCGAAAAAGTTAAAGCACCAGGAATTTTAAAATAATCTTTGTACTCAATTCCGTTTATCGGAATATAATTTCTCGAATCTCTATTGTTTACTCCGAGTAATTCATAAAGATTCTTCTTATCTAAAAAAGCGCTTTTATTGTTATTTGTTGAATTTGAATCATTTCTACCGCAATGCTCTTCTCTTGTTCCTGATTTTCTATAAAATATAAATGATGCGTTGGTGCTCATATTATCACTCGCTTTCTTCAACTTTTTTCTTCTTAAAAGTTTTCATTGCAAGTTTGCAAGCAATGGTAGCCTCAATAACTCGTTCTTCAAATTTCCTGTATTCGGTTGGATCTTTAATTTTTTCACATACCACGCTCAGTAGCTCTTTCCCTTTTAATGATTCGTCATTTTCGGCAAGAACTTCTAACAAAAGTTTATTTATTGGCTTTCTATTTCCATCTTTTTTCCCATCTTTTTCTTCATCTTTTTCTTCATCTTTTTTTTCATCTTTTTCATAAAATGCAACCGTCTGAAGCAAACCTGACATTCTAACACTTATGCCGAAAGAATCCATATAACTTGAATAGTTAGAAGGTAAGAGTTCTTCTCCGTTTTCTCTTTCCACGAGGTATTCTTTTATCTTTTGTATTGCAACTGGAATCATACGATTAATTCTTTCCTGGTTCATTTTTCACCTCCGTTGTAGGTGAATCATTTTTATTCTGCTGCTTACATAACATATCAATTTCTTTAATTTTTGTGACACCGTATCCAATAGAGGCATTCCCTCCGAATTGGATAAGATCATTTTTTAAACTGTTTTCAAATTTATTTAGAGCCACTTTCTTATCTTCAACATTATTGTTTTTGGATTCGTCCGAGGCATTGTTCTCTTTTTTGTCTTCCACCTTATGATAGCCCAACATCAACCACAATTTACTCCTTCTCGGCAAGACTTCTTCATAGAATAAATTTTCGCTTTTTCCGTCATTTCCAATTTTGTTTCTTGCAATTACCGGCAACGAATTCACGCAAATTCTCTTGAAAATATCGTCATTAAAAACAGCAAGATTACTTAAATTTGGTAATCCTAAAATCTTAGAGACAGATTCTTTAGTGTCGTTTTCTATATCAACCTTGCAATTGTCTTTATATTCATAATCCTCTATCTCAAGGCCTTTTGCTTCTTCAAAAACTACAAAATCGGCTTTCTTTTGCTCGAGTTGCTCTTTTACCTTGTTTATAAACGCGTCAAACTTGCTAACATCCTCCTTGCAAAACACTTTTAGTGCTTCCTTAAAGTCTTCAAGTGCATTAACGGAGGTAGCATAGTAAAAAACTTTTTGTGATGACCTTAACGGCAAAAGGAGCAGTCTTGCTTCGTAGAATTTGACTATTCCAGGTTTATCTACTTCAGACCCGAAAATAGTCTCAATTTCGTTCTTGGTAAGTATTTTTTCCATATGTTCTCTTAGCGCGCCTTTTACGCTTGATGGATTAAAAATTGGAAGAGATGTAACAGGGTCTTTTTGAATTGTGATGTCCGCTATACCAAAACTCACATCACCAGAGCCTACACAAGTGTTTGTAAGTGTTTCGATTAAAAAAATTTTGTGTTGTATCATTTTTATCCTCCTATTTTTAATACATAATTATAGCCTATTTTGTATGGTAAACACCATTCATTTAATGAACACTTATCCTTTAGATAAAAGACAGAGCCAGCAGGGATCATTCTTGCTGCTTGTGATTTACTATTTGGGGCACAATTTTCTCGCTTACAATTCCTTGTGGAAAATATACCACCAACTATCCTGTGTTCGCAACAGTCTATTAATTTATCAGATTCATATTCGCTTACTAATATTGGACTAATAGCAACAAGTTTTGTTCCGTTATTTGAGATGCTGAAATTACTGGATAGGTTGCATTTGTCTTCAAGAATACACTCCATTACAGGATGTCCTTGGATGCTATTTTTTATTTCTTGATTTATTTCTTCTACCTCCATCCTAAAAGTTGAATGTTCTCCACCTAAAATTACTTCGTCATTATGGAGAAAACTTTCTGCATCATCTTTTACCCATACAATCACTCCAAATGAGTATTCTTTTTTAAGGGAATAGTCAATTTTTACATAGTATGCATCTTCCCTGTTAGATCTGTCTTTTAGTCCTTTTCTGATTCCAACGCTCTCATGAGCAATAAAGATTTTTTCCTCATCAAACCATAAATCTTCCTCAAACTCAATTTTATCTTTATTCATATAGGATTTCCAGAATTCTTTGCCACCAAAATACAAAGAATCTTTAGCCTTTGGGT
>JAEMPV010000073.1:0-2135 GCA_022759145.1 Caldisericum sp. | reverse complement strand
GGAATAGCAAAGAGAAAATCGCTGTTGTTTTTTACTATAAAAACAGGGGAGATTCTTTCAATTATACCAAAATTAGTATCCTGGTCGTTAAGTTTTTCGATTGTTGAAGTTCCTGTAAGTTCTTTTGCATTTTTATCATCTAAATCAGGGAATAAAGGATTCTTTTTTGAAACGATTCCATTTTGAACGAGAATTGTATTCCTCAGGCAGCCAAGGACTGTTGTTGGCTGGGGGAATTTTAAAGATTCAGCATAAAAACTTTCCCCAAGCGAATATGAACCTCCAAAAAAGAACCTTCCTATGGGAGTAAACTTAACAAGATATTGTTTAGACATATTATTCCTCCCCGTATAAAAATTTTATAAATTTTATTTTCTCAAGAACTTCTTCCATACAGGCAATTCTTTTTTCATAAGGACTTTTTTCATCTGAAGTTCCGCTGTTATCGGACAATTTGTCACCACAACCTTGCTTATCAAAATTAATACACGGTAACATAACTTTTTCAAGGTATTCTTTAACTCTATCCAATCCCTGTTTATATTTTTCTAAGTGTTCTGGCTCATTAAAGTTATTCTCAAAGAAATTAGAAAGGCTTTTTTCATCTGTTATATAAGATAAGAGTTCGCTAAATCTTGAAAGATTGTAAAATAAGCCTTGAGGAATTTTAATTGTATCACTTAAAACATCGCTAATTAGTCTTCCAAAAAGGGTGATTTCATTATTTTCTTTGTCTTTATCATCAAATTTAAAGGCGATCTCGTGCTTATCTCCTGAATGCACCGTGTAAGTAATTGCAAGTGCATTTTTTTCACACTTTTGCTTTGCTACACCAAATAACTCGTTCCTTGCATCTCTTAAGGCAATGGAAAGTGGGAACTTGTAATAGACAATATTTATTCCAATTGATAGTGTAGTCCCATAACCACATAAAACCTCGCTGTACTTATTGTGCAATTCTTTAGCAAGGTTAAAAACATTCTTGAAATTTCCGTCTTCCATATTTACTGCAACTGGTGTTAAAGCGAGGATATCGTCTCCACCAATATAGATAGGATAACCTTCATAATCTTTAATTATTCTCTCTGCTTCTTCTGAAAAATCAAGTAACTTCTGAGAAAGTTCTTCAATTTTATTTTCATTAAGTTGCTTTAGCGTTTCTCCAAGGTTATCCCCATCTGCCTGGAGAATTGCAAAATATTTAAAGTAATCTTTTTTTAGATATTTTTTGATCTCTTTACTATCTCCATATACCTCTTTATAAGTATTTTCAATATCCTTATATTCGAAATCTTTTTCAAAGTTATCAGTCTGATTTTTTAGTTCATTTCTTACTTTTTCCGTAAGAAGTTCTTTTGCAGATATTTCAAGAGTTGATGGAAACTTAAAGTTGGTTTTTCCGATTTTTTTCTTTACTTCATCGCTAAATAGGGCAAAATGTTTTAAGAAACACATAGGGCATAGAGGTTCCTCTTCGGGTTCTTCTTTTTCCTTTGTATAGATGTATGCCTTTATGGCTGCAGGCAAAACTTTACAGACATAACAGGTCGATTCATTTACTCCCGTTTTGAATGTTCTATTTTCCTCCATTGAATCGAGAAGGCTATTTACGAAAGCAAAAGGCTTTTTTACGGTATCTCCGATATTTAATTCATCTTTATCTATATCTACGACAACAAAGTTACGCTGAATATACCAGCTGAGGAATTCTTTTACTTTGTCCTTACCATCAGGAGTTAAATAGTTTCTTTTGATTTCTTCGTTCTGTCTGTTTTTAACTAAGTCATCAATTATTTCTGCAAAGTAATTAATGGTGTTGTCTGAAGCCTTTTCTATTATTTCAAAAAGTTTTTCTTTATCTAATGACGAGCACAAAATAAATCTGTCGTGATATTTGCCAGTAGGAGATTTGTTAAGTCCAAATGGCTTTTTAATATATGGTGAGAGGAAATGGATATTTTTATTGTCGGACTCTAAAATTTCCTCAATTAGTTTTTCCATAAACCAGGAAAAGAAATAAGAGCCAAACCATAGCTCCCTTGTTTTTCTTGCGCTTCCGAGAACTTCGTAAATAGGGCCTATTGTAAAACCGGCATATGTTTTAGGCTCACAATTATTTTCCATTACTACCTCCT
>JAEMPV010000072.1 GCA_022759145.1 Caldisericum sp. | reverse complement strand
ATGACCACGTGTAGACGGAGTCATCCCGAGACGATCTTGCTTTTATATTATTCCTAATTTCTTGCCCGCTTTTTCAAAGATTGATAGTGCCCTATCAATTTGTTCTTCTGTATGCGTTGCTATGTAACTTGTCCTTAAAAGTGAATCATTAGGTTGTACTGCAGGAGGGAATACAGGGTTTACATACACGCCAAGGTCAAATAATTCTTTCCACATCATTACTGTCTTCCACTTGTCCCTTATGTAAACAGGAATAACGGGAGTATTGCTGTTCCCTATATCAAAGCCTAATTCCTTAAGACCTTTTCTCATTCTATTTGCAATACTCCACAAGTGCTCAATTCTTTCGGGCTCCTCTTGCATAACCTTAAGAGCAGCAAGAGCAGCGGCAGCAGAAGCAGGTGTCATTGAAGCAGAGAATATGAATGGTCTTGCATAGTGCTTTATGTAGTTAATTACATCTTTATCTCCTGCTATGAATCCACCCAAACTTGCAAATGACTTACTGAATGTGCCCATTATAAGGTCGGTATCAGCCTCAAGTCCAAAGTAGTTTGCAGTCCCACGCCCATTTTCTCCCAAAACACCTATTGAATGTGCGTCATCAACCATAAGCCTTGCACCGTATTTTTTCTTTAATTCAATAATTTGTGGAAGAGGTGCAATATCTCCAGCCATTGAGTAAACGCCATCAACGATAATAAGTTTTCCGGCATCGTCTGGTATTTTTGATAGCGCTTTTTCAAGGCTTTCCATATTGTTGTGTTCAAATCTTACAAATTTTGCATGCGACAGGTTCCATCCGTCAACAATAGAAGCGTGGTCTTCCTTATCCATTACAGCGTAATCCTTTGGCGAAAGAAGTGCAGATATTGTTCCTAAATTGGTTTGATATCCGGTTGAGAATACAAGGACTGCCTCTTTATGCAGGAATTCAGAAAGTGCATCTTCAAGTTCTCTGTGTATTTTTAAAGTGCCATTCATGAATCTTGAACCAGTTGCAGAGGTCCCATATTCATCAATGGCCTTTTTTGCAGCCTCTTTTACTTTTGGATGGTGCGTAAGCCCGAGATAATTATTCGAGCCAAGCATAATAATTCTTCTTCCTTTGTAAACAACCTCAGTCCCTTCTGTCTCTTCGAAGGGAAGGAAGAACGGATAAAGTCCTTGCTCTTCTGCAACTTTTGCATCGTAAAGCGCACTTCCTTCTTTGTAGTTGTAGCATTTCTCAAATAAGTCCATATTATCACCTCAAGTTATTTTATACTTTTTACGAACTTTTACAAATTTGAGTTTTTGAAACTTTTCTTATATAATTATTCGAAAGGAGATTGCAAATGGAAGCAGTTATCGTTCGAAACCTCACAAAACGATATGGCGAAGTGAATGCAGTAGATGGAATTAATTTTGAGGTTAACGAAGGCGAAATATTTGGGCTTATCGGTCCGAATGGTGCAGGTAAAACAACTACTTTGAGGATTCTTTCTACAATTATTAAAAAAGATAATGGCACAGTTCGTATTTTTGATTATGAACTTGGAAAAGATGACGAACACATACGAAGTATTATAAGTTATCTTCCAGAGGAGGCGGGTGCTTATAAGTCGCTTACAGGCATCGGTTACCTTCAATTTATGGCAGGATTTTATGCAAAGAGCAAGAAAGACTTTGATGAAATTCTTGAAAGAGGTATTGAGATTGCTTCTCTTGGTGAACGTATAAAAGACAAGGTTTCAACATACAGCAAAGGTATGACAAGAAAACTTCTTTTAGCACGAGCACTTATGCACCTTCCGAAACTCGCAATCCTTGATGAACCAACATCCGGGCTTGATGTTGTAAATTCTGTAGAAATTCGAAATATGATAAAAGACTTCGTTAAAAGAGGCGTTACAGTCTTACTTTCCTCACATAACATGCTTGAAGTTGAATTTCTTTCTGACAGGGTTGCCCTTATAGACAAAGGGCATATTCTCGACATCGGGACACCTGAAGCGCTAAAATCAAAATACAATGCAAGAAACCTTGAAGAGGTATTTATGGGGGAAGTCCAATGAAAAACTTTCTTAATTTGCTAAAGAAGGACATAAAGGAAATAATTACACCACAACTTCTTGTCCCACTTGTGATTGTTGTTATCTTTTACTCTTTTATTGGCAATGTGATGCAAACAGAAACGAAAAAGGCATCATCGCCACAGCCAGTGCTTGTGGTTGACTATGATAAAAGTGCAACTTCAACACAGTTTATTGAGAATTTGAAGGCAGTTTCCATACCAGAAGTATATTATGGTGGTATTGTCGATCCCATAACAATTGCAAAAACAAAGAACATCGATGTCATTATTGAAGTGCCACTTGGCTTTGAAGCGAGCATAAAATCGTTTAAGCAACCAGAACTCAAAATATATTCAGTAATAAAAGGCATTTCAATAGTTTCTATCGCAGGTCCTCAAAAGGTAAAAAGCGTTGTATCGGCTGTATCCGATACTCTGTCGAATATGTATATAAAGAATTTTACAAATATAGACCCTTCGATAATCAAAAATCCAATTATCCTTAAAGAATATGTTGTGGTAAACGGAAAAATTGGCGAGGCTTCCCCTGAAATGGTTTCGAATTTGCTTATGTCCCAGGTTATTTTCATTCCCATCATTCTTGCTTTTGTTATCATATTTGCATCTCAAATGATAGTAAGCCTTATTGCAAGTGAAAAGGAAAATAAGACTTTTGAAACACTTATGACTGTGCCTGTAAAACGACCATTTATAATTCTTTCCAAGATGCTTGCTTCATCTATTATGGCTTTGATAATATCGGTTTTCTATCTTATTGGTATGCGAAGTTACTTCAACGGAATTTCAATGGGTGAGTTTTCAAGTGCCCAGGGTTCTTCAATCCTTAAAGCGCTTGGGCTTGTCTATACGCCCGTGCAGTATTTTTACATTGGGCTTTTACTTTTCCTTACGATTGTTGCGTCCCTTGCCCTTGCAAGCATCCTTGCAGTCTTTGCAGAGGACACGAAGTCTGCACAGATGTATCTTACGCCTCTTATGATTCTCATAATGATTCCTTATTTTCTTTCGCTTTTTACAAACATTGACACCTTAAGCCTCCCCATAAAAGTGATTGTATATCTTATTCCGTTTTCTTACCCGTTTATTGCGTCTCAAAAAGTTCTCTTTGGAAGTGTATCAATTGTTTATATTGGTGCATTGTATTTGCTTCTCTTCTCGGCGATTTCGATTGTTATTGCAACAAGGATTGTCTCATCTGATAGGATTTTTACAACAAGGGTTAGAAAAAATCGCATTAGGTTTTTTAGTCGATAGATGAAAAAGGTTATTGTTTTAGTTTTACTTTTTGTGCTTATTTTAAAAGTCCCTTTGGCAAAAGGTGATGCCACAAACTCCTCAATTCCAACTTTAAACAAACTTAAAGGCATTTGCGTGAGGGCTGATGATTTGTCGAAGATTGGTGTTGACAAGGCACTAAAAGAGATCAAAGAATATGGATATAATGCGATTTTCGTCCTTGCAAAGACGCCGGAGGGAAGCGTTATTTTTAAGTCAAACGATTTCCCGGTGCTTGTTCCCTCCCTCCCTCAAATAATAGAGAGCGCAAGAAAATACAACCTTAAAGTTTATGCATATTTTCCTGTGATGATGGATAAAAATTATGCAACCAAAAACCCGAAAGATTTAATGGGGAATCTTGGATACGAAAAGAATACATATTATGTAAGCCTTCTTTCGAAAAACTACATAAACTATATAAAATTGTTCTTAAAGGAACTGCTCCAATACGATGTTGATGGAATTGTTTTTGACTATATAAGATATCCAAACGGAAGTTATGACTTTTCGGATGCATTTGTCTCGTTAGGCAAGGCAAATGGCATAAATATGGACTATGTGAAAAGCATTGCCTACAAAACATTTATTAAGCCTGCCGATTGGAAAACAATGTTTACTCTTTACGAACAAGGCGACAAAGACATTGTAAATTGGGTAAATCTAAGGGAGAGCGTCTTAAAGGATGTTGCAGGAGAGTTGAAGGCATTTGCTGTTTCTATAAACCCCAATTTAAAATTTGGCGCATTCCTTGTTTCTCGTGGCTATAGATATGCTCTTATTGGAGATGCACCATCCATAAAAAAGTCTTACGCCTATGAGAGGGTTAACTTTGCCTATTTTGGAGACACATTCAAAGGTATTCTTGATTTTGTAATACCAATGGTTTACCTTTCAAGCCTCGAAGAGACACCTGACTATGCAGAAGTTGTCGCTAAAAGGATTAAAGAACTTACAAACGGGAACCTTGATATCTTTATAGGAGTGAATCCAGACAAAATTTCCTATAGCGATACTGAACTTGAGATATACTATTCTTATCTTAACTCATCTGGAGTTGTTCTCTTTAGACACCCGTTGTTTGCTATGGGAGATATAACATTAGAAAGCCCGTTGAAAGTTGGAGAAAGCGTTTCCTATACAATCAAAAATAGCCTATCGAAAACATGGACATCTACTTTAACATTCACTGACACTTTTATACCTCCTGCAAAAAGTGAAGTTATCGTGAATCATTTTTATAAGTCTTATACGATAACCTTTACTGTAGGCTATAATACTTACATTGTAAATGACAAAACTTATACGATGGATGTACCTACCGTTTTAAAAGACTCAAGGACATTTGTCCCCGTAAGGTTTTTGACTGAGGCTCTCGGCTTTAGCGTTTCATACATTCCAAATGACAAAGAGGTAGTTATAGGCGATAATTATATCAGGCTTAAAATTGGAAGCAATGATTACATACTCAATGGGAAGACTTTTTCTATGGATGTTGCACCCTTTATCGAAAACTCAAGAACATATGTCCCTTTGAGATTCGTTATGGAAGCGCTTAATATGTCTGTTTTATGGGATGATGCAAGTAAAAAGGTTGATATTAAAGGGATAGTAAGGATTGATTAGCCTAAAACAATACCCTCTTTACTTTTCTTTGCTTCGTATAGTGCTATATCAAGTTTTTTAAGGAATTCCTCAAGTTGCTCACCCTTGTATTCCTTTATCCCAATAGAAGTTGAGAGTTTAAAACCTCCATCAATTTCAACATTTGAGATTAGTTCCTTTAACCTTTTTGCAATAGAGAGCCCTTCATTTTCACTTGCTTCTTCAAGTTTTATTATGAATTCATCGCCACCAAATCTAAAAATATGGTCCGATTGTCGCAAGTTTTCTTTGAGGACTTTTGCAAAACTCTTCAATGCAGTGTCGCCTACATCATGACCAAAAGTGTCGTTAATATACTTAAATTTATCAAGATCAAGCATAAGACAGGTGAATCTGGTATTGTATCTTTTGTATCTATCGATATTCTTTTCTAATATATCAAATAGTTGTTGCCGTGTCTCTACTTCTGTAAGTTTGTCTATGGTTGCGGTTTTAAAGAATTGTTCAATGAGCCCAATTTTATTTATTGCTTCTGTTGTATATTTCGAGAATATTTCTGCAAGTTCCATATGACTTTCGTTATAGTAAAAAGGCTCGTAGTTATCAATATTAAGAATATAATGAACTTCATTTTCAGCCATTATTGGTATACCTATCCAGGAGCGTGGCGAGTTTCCGACTTTAAGCCAGAAGTCATACTTAAAGGTATCGTCTAAAATTAGCGGCTTTTTTGAGTCTTTCACAATTTCAAGGTTTTCCCCGTCAATACCTTTTCTTAAGGCTTCTTCAAATTCACTTGCTGCTTTATTATCTATGTTTTTAAGCACAACGAAGTGGTAAGGCTTGTTTGAAACATCAATTATGGTTGCGGATTTTGCATCAAATAAAATCAATGCTAAACTTGCAATTTTCCAAAGGGCTTCTTCGATTGTGAGGCACTCTTCAACTTCGCTTATTGCTTTTAAAATATCCTCAATCCTTTTCATACTTTTTTCGGTTTTTCTAAATACAGAAGTTTATCGCACTCCTTTATTAATTCGTTTCTATCTTCTCCTTCATATTCTTTTATGCCTATTGAAACGCTTGGTTTGAAATCTACCCCTAAATTAATTTTAGCGGTGTTGTTTTTTATACGGGTTGCAATTTGTTTTGCCTTTGTTCTGTCTGCATGCGATAAGATAACTGCAAATTCATCTCCCCCAATTCTAAAGGCGATATCTGATGCCCTTATTGAATTTCTTATAACATTTGCAAATTCCCTAAGAAATATATCTCCAACAGGATGGCCATATGTATCATTTAAACTCTTAAACTTGTCAAGGTCCATAAGAAGTAGGGTAAATTTTGTTTTGTATCTTTGTGCTTGTGTTATTTCATATAAAAGCCTTTCTTCAAACTCTCTCCTGTTGTATAGTTTTGTAAGAGGGTCGGTTATTGAATCCATTCTGTATCTTTCCAAAAGGAGGTTCTTTGTAAGCGCTATATTAATGTTCTTTTGGAATATCTCAGCAAATTTCATATCCTCTTCTTTATAATAATCTTTTACATTTTTTCCAATATTAATGACTACAAAAACCTTCTCTTCAAGGTTTAAAAGGGGTATGCCTATCCATGACTTAGGGCTGTATTTGCCGTAAGCCCATCCAGGAAACTCGTCCGTATTCGGGATGTAGTTTATCTTTCCTGTTCTAACTATTGCATCGATGTGTTCGCCAAAGTACGGCGTATTTATACTATTCTCTATCTCAGATATTTCCATAAGGTCGAGATTTTTGGACCCAACGAAATTGTAGAAGCCTTTGCCTTTTGAAGTGTCTATTAAATTTACAAAATCTGCACTGAATAGAGACATTGAGGCTTTTATAATCCACATATAAGTTTCTTCAAGGACAAGCGTATTACTTATTTTTGCTGTATATTCTACAAGTTCATCAAAACGATTTATATATTCTTTCTGTTTTTCAATGTTTTTCTTGTTCTCTTCGATTATAAATTTGTTTTCAATTAGTGTCCAGAAGTTTTTCAATTCTTCTTTCAAATCTTTTATCAAATCTTCATTATCGTGCGGTATTACAAAAATACATTCAGCATCATCAAGTTTTTCTACAATTGATCTTTTTTTATTGTTTATAACACTCACTATGTCGTCGATATTAAAAGTACTATTTTCAATTGGCAAAACATAATCGCTACTCTTTAAAAAAACTGCAACAGGAGTTTTATATTTTTCTTTTAGGTAACCTAAGAGCGTATTTATTATATCTTTGAAACTTTCCTTTTCTATTAATTCGAAAGATACCTTGCTTTTTATGAACTCATTTTTGTAATCCTGCTCAAGTTTTTCTACTTTCTTTAGAGATAATTCAACAAGCACAAAAAAGATTAGAGCAATAGCGAATGTTTCAATAATATAATTTTGTAAAACAATTGATTTATCAAGGTTTGTTACAATTACAATAAATAGGTGGATTAGTATTGCAAGTACAATCACCGAAGAAACAAAGCTTAAAACTCTACAAAACTTCAAATAACTCTTCATCCTCTAAAATCGTTTTTTGTATTTGTTCTTTTAAAACTTGCTCTATTTGTTCTCTTGAACTTAGCGCAATTCTTACTATTTTTGGATCAAACTGTATTCCTGCAAATCTAACAAGTTCTTCGAATGCTTCGTCAATTGTCTTCCTTGAAGAGTGCAATCTTCCTGATGTCATCGCATCAATTGCATCTGCAACATGAACAATGCGAGCACATATCGGAATCTCTCCGTCTTTTAGTCCCTTTGGGTAGCCTTTGCCATTGTACCACTCGTGGTGGTAGAGGACAACTTCTGCAACCCCTTCCAGGACTTTCATCTTCCTTACTAATTCATATCCAAGTTCTGGGTGCTTGCGCACATCAATCCTTAATTCATCTGTTAGAGGGATTCCGTTTTTAAGTATTTCTTCTCTTAAGCCAATCTTTCCTATATCATGTAGCAATCCGCCAATTCTACATTTGGAAACTTCTTTTTGAGGCAAACCAATTTCCTTTGCTAAGATTTCTGAAATTAACGAGACTCTAAGGGAATGTCCTGCAGTATAAGTATCTTTTAGTTCTACTGCCGCTATAAGAGTTTTTAGAGCGTCAAGTAATCCACTTCTTATCGTTGATATATGAGCACGTCCTGCAATAAATGCAGAGAGTATATTTGTAAATATTTCTGCAATCTTTAACTCCTCGCTTGTGAATTGTGCACCACCGAGTTTTGTAAGAAGAATAACGCCGTAAAGTTCCGTTCCGAAAATTACAGGTAGCCCAAGAAGTGCTGAATCTTCGTTAGGTGTGCCTGGAACATGGACAGATATACTACTTTTGTTTGCGTTGTTGAGGAAGCTTGGTGTTCTTTCCAGGGCAACCTTCCCGGAAAAACCTTGTCCTAATTTAAGCTTGGTGTTAAGTATTTGCTCTTTATAAACCCCATAAACACACTCAGGTATAAGAGTATCTATTCCATCAAATCGAAAGTAAGTGAACTCATCTGCATTGGTTATGTACTTTAGAATTGACCAGGTTTCTTTAAAGAACTCTTCCTTGTCGCCAAGTTCATACATCCTTCTTGAAAGAGTCTGTGCTGAGGATAGAATTTTTTGCTGTTTCTCCAAACGCTCTTTCAGAGTAAGATTTTGAATTATGAGGGCAATAATTGTGCCTACTAAAACAGTTAACAATACAATTGAAGTGCTATAAAAAGTGTTCATACATTAAACCTGAAGTGCACTATTTCTTTGTCTTTCACGATATAATTTGCACCCTCTATCCTTAAAAGCCCCTTTGCTTTTGCCTCCTTAAAGGAGAAATTAACGCCCTTAAAATCCTCGTAAGATATTACTTCTGCTGCGATAAATCCACGTTCAATGTCGGAGTGTATAACTCCTGCAACTTTCTTTGCGTTAAGCCCTCTTTCAAAAAGCCATGCTCTAACTTCATCCTCGCCGACAGTGTAAAACACATTTAGTTTAAGCAAATTCAAGGTTTCTTCTACAACCTCGTTTATAGCCTCTTTTTCAAGGTTATATGAACTCAAAAACTCTTTCTTTTCGGCTTCACTTAATTCTGCGATTTCCTCTTCAAGCAGGACTGGTATAACCGCAAAAGCCGTATCTTTATAGTTGAATTTTTGTTTTAGAGATTCTTTAATATAGGTTCTTTGGGGAATTTTCTCTTCGCTTATGTTAACAACATAGAGTGTTGGCTTTAATGTAAACAGCCCAAAAGACTTTGTTATAAGTTTTTCTTCTTCCGTTAAATCAAGATTTCTTAAAGGGATTTCGTTGTCTAGTGCCTCTTTAAATTTTTCAAGGGTTTTTTGCTCTAATAATTTTTCAGGTGTACCTTTTTCTTTTTTTAGCTTTTCAAGTCTTTTCTCCACGACATCAAGGTCAAGGAGTATTAGGTCGTTCTCGAAGACCTTTAAATCGGTCTCAACAGATTCTTTTGTAAAATCATCGACGACTGTAATGAGTGCATCAAATTGCCTTATTGAAGATAGAATTTCGTTTCGCCTTTTTGTTTGCTCTGTCCCAGTTGGTATTCCTGGAAGGTCAACAAATGTCATTGTTGCAAAAGTTGTTTTCTTTGGTTTGAACACATTTGATAACTCTAATATGTTTGGGTCAAAGATTTTGACTTCGGAAATATTTTCTTTATCGACATTAGTTACCGCTCCACTTCCAGCAAGAGCCTTGAATAGAGTTGTTTTACCAGTTTGTGGAAGTCCTATAATTGCAACTTTCATATTTTATTATACCTCTCTTTTGATTTTTCCAAAAATAAAAAATGGTAGCGTAGCAGGGAGTTGAACCCTGGTCTGGGGATTGAGAGCCCCCCGAACTAACCGTTGTTCTACTACGCCACCTGGCTGGGAAGGATGGATTCGAACCATCATTAGAGGATCCAGAGTCCCCTGTCCTACCATTAGACGACTTCCCAGTGCGAAATACATTATAAGGAATTAGAAAAATTTTTCAAGAGGTTTTCCTACTTAGTTTCCTCTTCTTGAATTTCAACGCCCTTTTTCTTTAAAAGTTCCTTACCCTTTTCCTTAACTTCCTCAACTTTGCTTGTGACTACTTCCTTTAATTCCCCGCCTTTTTCTTTTGCTTTCTCTGTGACCTCAATCCCTTTTTGCTTTATAAGTTTTCTTGTTTCTTCACCCGATTGAGGTGCGTACAGTAATCCAATCACAAATCCAACAAATGCACCTACTAAGAATCCGCCAAAAAATGATTCAACTTTCTCTTCGCTCATTTTTACCTCCTATGAAGTTTTTGTAAAGATTATAACCCTGAACTATCCCCATTGCAATTTTCCCAATGGAAATAATTTTTGAAACAAAATCTTTTTGACCACCTATTTGAGTTAGTGGCTGAAATATTGCATTTAAACTTGTAATGGTATTAACATTTTTTATGAGGTTTTTGGTTTCTTCTGTTATGCCCGTTGTGTTCTTAAGAGTTTTGTGAAGTTCTTCGGAAAGCATATCAATATTTTTCTCCACCGTTTTAAGAGTCATTTCTACTTCAGTAAGCGTCCTTGTAATATCTCTTTGGAAACCCAAAAGAAATATAAAAGTTCCTGCAACACCTAAAAGAAGAGTTATTGCAATAATCCAGACTGCAACTGTAAGGCTCATTTTTACCTCCCTATAAAACGGAACCCCAGGTAGGCCGTGACTTAGCAGATTCTGGAGTCCCGAAGGACAGGTGGGGGCTTAAGCACTTTTCTGGGAAGCCCGAAGGCTTCAAACCTTCTGGTGCATCCGCCCCCAAGACTATTGTGTTGGCCCCAATCCGCTAAGTTTAACACGAACCTCCCAGAGTTCCAATTATATTTTACTACAATATGAAATATTTTCAACTGCTACATTTCATAGCAATTAAACTGCCTTTTCAGCAAGGGCTCTTTGATAAGAGGGCAAAACAATGTAAACAGCAATGTTTAGAAGCATTAATCCCATTATAATCCAATGCCAAAGCCTTAATCTCAAATCCTTCTTTTTATCTACAGTCACCTAATCGTTAACGCATTAAACTTCTCATATAGTAATAAATATATTGCTGGGCATAACCTGAAAATTCTCCAAAGGTAGCCCTTCCAAACTCTGTAAGTTTTTTTGTTGTTCCTTTAACGCCAAATATTTTTTCAAGCCCTTTTTCAATCCAGGTATCGACAGGAAAAGCACTTAAATCACCATACCCAAAAAGGATTATGCACTCAGAAACTTTTTCCCCTACACCTAAAATTGATGTTAGAAATTTCTTTTTTTCTTCATAGGGTAAATTTCGAAGTTTCTCAAAATCCTCTTCTGTATAGTTTTTAATAAGGTTTAGAAAGAACTTTTCCCTGAAGCCCAATTTTAGTGACCTGATATCACCTATGGGCATTTCAAGGATGTCTTCTCTTTTTGGAAAAAGGTAAAATTCGGCGTTATCGACCTCAACAACTCTCTTTCCAAATTCCGCAAGTTTGTTTAGTCTCGACATTATTACAGGAATTTGCGACTGGATTGAGAAGATAAAAGAAATGGTTGTTTCGTATGGGGGCATTCTTATGAGCCTTATTCCCTTTGAAAACTCGATTGCCTCTTTAAGTTGAGGTGCAATCTTAATTATTTCGCTGTTTATTCTCTGGATGTCGTGGTTGAGCCCAAAGATATCAAAAACATACTCTTTTGTAAGATTCTCCCCGTAGATTTCAAATTTAAATATTTTTCCGTTTGTCTCCTCAATTTTTATAAGGCTATTTTCATACGGATAATAGTATCTTCCGCCAATCTCAAAGAATCTAAATGTCTGCCCACAATTAAATGTTTTTTCTAAGGAGAAATCCTCAACTTCAACCTGGAAACTATTTTTTAAGTTATTTTGCAAGTTCGAGAAGCGCCCTTCCATAGATTTTTGCTAACTTTACAAGGTGGTCAACCTCTATATACTCATTTGCCATATGTTCCACTTTTTCCATCTCTTCAAATGTAGGTCCGAATGCAACACCCATATCCATTGCACGTGCGTAGGTGCCACCGCCGATTGCAAGCGTATAGCCTTTTCTTCCTGTTGTTTCCTCAAAAACCTTAAGAAGTGTTTTCACAAGTTCCGAATCTTCGCTTACATATAACGGATTTTGGTTTCTTACTTCTTTTACGCTAAATCCATATTTTGCACCAGTTTTGTTAAATCCTTCGACAATACGCTCATATGAATCGGTAATTGGGTATCTGATGTTGAATGTTAACTCGGCGTATGATTCGTTAATCTCGATAACACCAAGGTTCATTGTGAGTTTTCCTGACAAGGCATCCTCATTTGCAATGCCCATAAGACCGCCATATACATCATTGCCTACATGCTTTACTATAAATTCGATTGCCTCTTTTACCTCTGGATGCATTATGTATGGTGCGATTGCGTTTGCAAGTTTTACTATCGCGTTAATACCTTGTTCGGGTAATGCACCATGTGCAGATTTTCCGTGTGCGAAAACTACATTGTCCTTTACTTCTATACCTTCATCTAAATTTTCAAGGCGAACAACTGTGTTGAACTCTGCTTTTGCAAAGTCTGGCACCATATTAGGTCTATTGCCACCTGTAATTTTAACAACTCCGTTTTTCTCCGTGAAGTCTTTTCTTAAAGTGACATTAAGAATTCCCTTTTCCCTGTTTATGAGAGGGAACTCTGCATCTGGTGTAAAGCCAACAAGTGGATCATGAACGACATTTTTAAAGTGCTCCAT
This sequence comes from Caldisericum sp., assembly GCA_022759145.1. NCBI lineage: Bacteria > Pseudomonadati > Caldisericota > Caldisericia > Caldisericales > Caldisericaceae > Caldisericum > Caldisericum sp. The sequence continues at coordinate 3,918 of JAEMPV010000072.1, read as the reverse complement.
ACATTTCCAGCCTGTTTCCTCATTTGTCCCGAAAACTATCCTTATCCTTTTAGAGAGTAACGCACCCGTCTCTTTCAGTGCGTATGCTCCAAAAAGTGCAGCCATCGTAGGTCCCTTATCGTCAATTGCACCACGCCCGTAAATTTTCCCATCGTGGATTTCTGCTCCATATGGTGGATAAAGCCAGCCTGTTCCTTCGGGAACGACATCGAGGTGCCCTAAGACGCTTATAACATCAGCCCCTTCACCAAACTCTGCGTATCCCACAACATTATCAATGTTTACAGTCCTGAAGCCGAGCTCTTCGGAAATTTTGAGTGCAAGTTGTAATGCCCTTAAAACATTCTCACCAAATGGTGCATTCGGTGTTGGCTTTCCTTCAACACTTGGCACTTTTATAATCTCCTGCGTGATTTCGATGAGTTTTTCCTTGTTTTCATCTATAAATTTTTCCATAATTGCCTCCTTCAAGTTATTTTAACAGTTTTTTGAATTTTTTCGACACATTTGCTATAGTATATAATGCGAAAATATTTTCGTATATTTTAAGAATAGGAGGATAAACATAAATGGATGAGAGATTTGAGTTACTTAAAGAGTATGTAAAGAAACTTGCGATTTACTATGGTAAGAATTTTGGTATGCCTGTTGAGGACCTCTTTTAGGAAGGTTTTCTTGCATATTACCTCAATTATGAGCGGTATAAGAGCCTTCCTCAAAAAGAGTTTGTGCTTGTTATGAAGAAAATTGTAAACAGGTCGATGTACAAGTTAGTTAAAGAAGAAATTAAAAGAAGGACGAAAGAAATTAGTTTTGAAGAGGAATAACCTATGAAGAATGCGCTTACATATGAAATTGGGCTTATTTTTGACAGGGTTTCAAAGAAATTGGAACCGAAGGAGTATGAGATTTATATGTTTTTAAGGTATAGGCGATTGCCCTACGATACAGATACAACAATTGCAAGAAAGTTAGGGATTCCAAGGACAACCTACATTTCAAGAAGAAAAAAGTTTGAAAGTGTTATGCGAAGGCTAATCCTTGAGGAGATTGGGATTGAGGGAGTTGAAAGTATTAATGAGAGGCTTTCAAGAATTAAGGATTTTGAATAAAATATAAAGTTATGAAAATAATTGAAGATTTACACATCCATACGAAATACTCGAAAGACTCCAAAGAAGAGCCTATAAATTATGTTAATCTTGCAAAGGAAAGGGGCATTAGTTACCTTGGTTTTTCAGAGCACATCGACCTCGATCCTCTTGATAAGGATTTTGGATACTACAAATTTGAGAATGCGCATAGCGAGTATTTGAGGCTAAAAGAAGTTGTAAATTCTTCATTTGACTTTTTGTTTGCAGTAGAAGTTACCTATCAAAGCAACCTCCACGGTGCAATTGAGGGAGAAGTCCTTACAAAGCCTTTTGATTACATAATTGGCTCCGTGCATAGAGTTCAAGGCTACACAATTTCGGGTCCGCACGGAGTCCGTTATTTTGAAGGGCTTGATGAATATACTGCCTATATGCGATATTTTGAAGAGGTTTTGAATTTGGTTGAAACAGACTACTACGATATTGTTGGACATATTGATGTTATTAAAAGATATGGGAAGAATTTTTACGGCGATTTTCACATTGATAAATACGAAAGCATTTTGACTGAAATTTTGAAGAAAGTTATCGAAAAGAATAAAGTTATTGAAATAAATGCATCAGGCTTTAGACAGGGTTTTAACGAGCCATATCCCTCAAAAGAAATCCTTGAACTCTATGTGAAGTTGGGAGGGCGAGAAGTGACTTTGGGCTCTGATGCGCACTCAGTAAAGCATTTCAATGCATATTTGGAAGATGCAGTCCTTTTTGCAGTGCAGGTTTTTGATTTTGATGTTGTTTCGTATAAAATGAGAAATAAGAAAAAAGTTTCTAAACTTAGCGATTTGTTAAAATAGGAGGTAAAAATGGCAGAAAAATTTGTTGTAAATGAAGAAGTCCTTCAAAGGACAATTGAAAGAGCAAGGGAGAAGAACATCATTATCCCCACCTATGAAGAGATGAGAAATCCTGAAAAAATACCCGAGGGGATTAAGCAGGAATTAAAAAACATCGGCTTGTGGGACCTTCATCCAAGAAATCTTTTTAGAATTACCTGGAAAAACGAGCCTGTAAAATTTGGCGGTGGATTTGATGGTGTAAACTATCTTGAACTTCCAAAGGAACTTACTGGTGTAAAGGCAAGGATTTTTATCCTTTTAGGTAAGTTCTTCCCAACTGGAGCACATAAGGTAGGTGCAACATTTGGGCCACTTGTTGAAAAACTTGTTAGAGGTGAATTTGACCCAACAAGGCACAAGGCATTGTGGCCATCCACAGGAAACTACTGCAGAGGCGGCGCCTTTAACTCAGCACTACTTGGATGCAAGGCAATTGCAGTCCTTCCTGAAGGAATGTCAAAAGAGCGTTTTGAGTGGCTCAAGAGCATCGGTGCAGAAATTTATGCAACACCTGGCGTTGAAAGCAATGTAAAGGAAGTATTCGATAAGACCAAAGAATTAAAGCAAAAGTACCCAGATGAAGTTGTTGTCCTTAACCAGTTTGAGGAATTTGGAAACCCTGTTTGGCACTATGCAGTAACTGGTCCTGCAATGGAAGAAGTTTTTGAGCAAAATAAGAGAGAAGGAGATAGATTTACTGCTCTCTTCTTAACACAGGGTTCGGGTGGAACACTTGGCTCTGGAAACTATCTGAGGCAAAGATTCCCAAGAATTAAGATTGGTGCAGGTGAAGCCCTCCAGTGTCCAACACTTCTATACAATGGGTATGGCGCGCACAGGATTGAAGGTATTGGCGATAAGCATGTCCCGTGGGTTATTGATGTAAAGAACCTCGATATGGTTGTCGACATTGATGATGAATATACAATGCATCTTTTGAGGCTATTTAATGAGCCTGAAGGAAGGAAATATCTTAAGAAGTTTGTCCCGGCAGAACTTGTTGATAAACTTGATCTTCTTGGTATTTCATCAATTGCAAACATTGTTGGTGCAATAAAGATGGCAAAATACTACGAGATGACCGAGCACGATGTTATTTTCACAGTTGCAACTGACTCAATGGAACTTTACCAATCAAGAATCCAGGAATTAAGAGAGCAGTATGGCGAATATAGCGAGATGGAAGCAGCAAAAGACTTCGAAAGATACCTTATGGGCATCACAACCGACTGGATGATTGAAATGAACTACTACGATAAGAAGAGAATGCATAACCTGAAATACTTTACCTGGGTTGAACAGCAGGGCAAGACTGTCGAGGAATTAAACGAGCAGTGGTATAACGATAACTACTTCATTGAAAGGCTTGAGTCTTACAAAAAGTGGGACGAGTATATAAAGGAATTTAATGAAAAAGTAGGACTTATTAAGAAGTATCGATAGTTTTCGGAAGTTTGGGGGAGCACTTGACGCTCCCCTATTTTTTATTTATAATTTGAAAAGTAATAATTTATTTGGAGGTAAAAAATGGGTGAGAAAGTAAAAGTAGAATTAAAGCAAGCGTATGGGCTTACAGTAATTGCAAGGGCAAATTCTAACAATTGGGTTGTTATGGATGGACCAGAGAAATTTAATGGACATGAGGCAGGTCCAAGACCAATGGAGTTGCTCCTTATGGGACTTGCGGGTTGCACAGGGCAGGATGTCATTTCAATTCTTGATAAGATGAAGGTTCCTTATAGGGATTTCAGAATTGAAATTGAAGCAGAAAAGGCAGATGAGCATCCAAAGGTCTATACAAAAATTCATATCAAATATATTGTTTATGGTGATGTCCCTGAGGATAAATTCGTAACGGCAATTGAACTTTCAAAAACAAAATACTGCTCTGCACAGGCAATGCTTTCAAAGGCAGCAGAAATAAC
>JAEMPV010000071.1 GCA_022759145.1 Caldisericum sp. | reverse complement strand
TAGAAAACAAGAATAACTAAACCAATCAATCCAATTGTTAACCCTGCTTTCAACATGTCTCTTACTTTCACATATCCTCCGGTCATAACGACTACATTTGGAGATGTTAAAGCAGGAAGAGAAAAGACAAGAGATATTGCAAAAGTTGTTGGAAGCATGACAAGGTGCAGGTGAATTTTTGCTGCAACTGCAACAGCACCTACAATTGGCATAAATATAGATGTAGCAGATGTATGAGATGTAAACTGCGCAATAAGGAATCCTGCTCCACCTACAAGGAAAATAACTCACAAAAGGTTAACTCCTTGAAGGAAGGCAAGTTTTGAACCAACAAAATCGGCAAGTTTTGTTGTTACCATCGCATCCGCTATTGCAAGACCACCACCAAATATAAGGATAATGTCCCAGGGTAATTTCTTCACAGATCCTCCTGTTAGGACACTCTCTCCTTTTTTAAAGTCAACAGGTATCATATATAAAAGTAAAGATGCTAAAATTGCAACAGTTGAGTCATGGACAAATTTAGAAACTCCAATAAGGCTTGACCAACCTTTAAGTGTGAAACTTCCAAAATTAATATCTTCCCTGAATATCCAAAGAAGAACAGTAATAACAAAAACAGTTGCAACAATTTTTTCTTTCTTGTTCATCTGCCCGAGTTTCCTGAGTTCGCTTGCAAAAACTTCCTTACTTTCTTTTAATCCTGGAAACCCTGGCTTGAAGAATACTGATGTAAGCATAAACCAGGTAAAAGGAAGGAAAAGCACAATGAATATCACCCCAAACTTTGTAAAGTCAAGGAAACTCAAAGTAGGTGCATTAGGAAACATCTGCTTTGCCATACTCATAAATATGATGTTTGGAGGAGTACCTATTGGAGTTCCCATTCCTCCAATACTTGCAGCAAATGCAACACCAAGCATAAGCGCCGTTGCAAACTTAAACTCACCTGGAGTTGTATCAACAGCAAGACCTTCTTTATGAAACAGACTTTTATAAAACTCTATAATAGATAAGGCAATAGGCAAAGCCATTACAGTTGCGGTTGTATTTGAAATCCACATCGAAATAAATCCAACAGCAATCATAAAGGCAAGAATAATTTTCTTTGGTGATGTGCCAATTTTATCAATGAGAAACAAAGAAAATCTCGTATGCAATCCTGACTCTTCAAGGGCTTCTGAGATAAAAAACCACCAACAAAAAGCATTATTTCTTGAGACATATAACTTTTTGCAATGTCTTTTGCACCGATAACCTTAAAAAGAGGTAAAATCACAAGCGGCAAAAGTAAAGTAATTGGAAGAGGAACTGCTTCCGTTGCCCACCATATAGCCATCCAGAGAAGTAGCCCAATGGTAATTTTTGCTCCAACTTGCATCCCTTAAGGGGTCTTCAAAAGCAAGACAAGAAGAAATACAAGAATTCCAGCAAAGAAACCTACTTTTTTGAGAGTTGGGAATGTATTTCAACTTTCTTTGAAACTTCAGTTTGTTTTTACATTGTTAGCCTCCTTTGCACCTATTTCATATCCTTTTTCTAATGCCTTGATATTTAACTCACCTTTATTTTTAAAGCGCTCATTAACAACATTCTTGAGAGCATCTAAGGTCACAACCCCTGTTAATCCGGAAAGTATCCCCAAAAGGACGATATTCGAAGAAATTTTACTGCCTGTAATATCAATTGCAACCTTAGTTATTGGATAATGAAAGTTTTTAATACCATCTTTCAAATGGCGGACATAAAAATCATCAAGGATTACTAAAGAGCCTTCCTTAAGACCATTCGTAAATTCATCATATGCATCCTGGCTAAGTGTAATTACGATATCTGGACTTCGTACTTCTGGAAAATAAATTTCTTCATCAGAAATTATAACATCCGCTTTTGACATTTCTCCCCTGGCTGCTGCACCATAAACCTGCGATTGGACAACATTTTTCCCGTCATAGATACCACTTGCTTCTGCAAGGAGAATGCTTGCAAGAACAATACCTTGACCACCTGAGCCTGCAATGCGTATTTCTTTCCTCATGGTTTCACCTTCTTTACAAGTTCGTAATATTTCTCCGTGAATTCTTCTTTCTCTTCGTTAACAAATTCTCCTACTACAATTCCGTCTTTTATTGAAAGCGTATTAACCTTTGAGTAAGGCATTGACTTTTCTTTCAACCACTTTATATATGCCGCTGGGTCTTCAAGGTTATTCCTTCTTCCATATTCGGTTACACAAGAAGAAACAGCCTCTATTAATGAAAAGCCTTTATGAAGGATTCCGTTCAGGATATATTTTTCAAGCACAAATGGACTTGCTATTGTTTCACGAGCAACATAAGTTGCGCCTGATGCAACTGCAAGGTAAGAAATGTCCATCGGTTCTTCAATTTCTCCGTAGGGTGTTGTTGTAGTATAAGCACCATCGGGTGTTGTAGGGGATACTTGCCCGCCTGTCATTCCGTATGTGAAGTTATTGAAGACTATAACAGTCATATCAATATTTCTTTTTGCAGTATGAATGAAATGATTTCCTCCAATTGCAGCAAGGTCACCATCACCTGTTGCAACAATCACTTTAAGTTCAGGGTTTGCAAGTTTTATACCAGTTGCAAATGCAAGGGGACGTCCGTGGAGGGTATGCAGGGTGTTGAAATTTACATAACCTGAAGAGCGGCCTGCGCAGCCTATCCCCGAAACAAACACGATTTTGTCCTTGTCGATTTTGGAGCGCTCAATTGCCCTCAGAATTGCCCCAAGAACTATCCCATTACCACAACCAGGACACCAGATATGAGGAAGCTTGCTACTTCTTAAGTTTTCTAAAGAGATCTCTGTATACATAATTCCATCTCCTCTGGAGTGATTAGTTCTCCATTTTCTTTTCCAAAAAATTCTACATTGCGCTTAATAATACGCTCTACCTCAAGCACATATTGCCCCATATTCATTTCAAAAACAAAAACCTTCTTACCTTCGGCAATTTCTCTTATAGGTTTCTCAAGCGATGGCCAGATTGTGATTGGTCTTAATAGTCCTGCTTTAATTCCTTTCTTTCTTAACTCAATAACTGCATCCTTTGCAGACCTTGCAGTTGCACCATATGCAATAATAAGATAGTCAGCATCATCTGCGTAAAATGTCTCAAATCTTCCAATGTCATCTATGTTTTTGTATATTTTTCTATGCAATCTTTCTATTAAAGCCTCCGCCTTAACCGGGTTAGATGTTGGGAATCCTGTCTCGTCGTGCGTTAAACCTGTTATATGAAATCTGTAACCCTCGCCAAAATTTGCAAAAGGAGGAATATCATAATTGGGATCATAAGGAAGATATTCTTCTTTTGGAACTGTGGGTTTTTGCCTTTCAAAAACTTTCAAATCTTGAGTTAATCTAACTTTTTCTCTCATATGACCTATGACTTCATCAGAAAGAAAAATTACAGGAGTTCTGTATTTTTCAGATAGATTAAATGCCTCTACAATAAGCTCGTAGGATTCCTGAACTGAGTATGGATAAACAACAATAATTGGATGAGACCCATGAGTACCGAAGCGTGCTTGCATTACATCACCTTGAGCAGGATAGGTTGGAATTCCAGTCGAAGGCCCAACCCTTTGCACATCTACCACCACAACAGGTATTTCTGAATAACTTGCAAAACCTATTCCCTCCTGCATAAGGGAGAAACCGGGACCTGAAGTTGCAGTCATTGCCTTTTTCCCTGCTAAGGATGCACCGATTATTGCACTAATGCTCCCAAGTTCGTCTTCCATCTGAATGAAAACGCCACCATTTTTAGGCAAAAGGTTTGCCATCCTCTCCGCAAGGTCTGTTGAAGGTGTTATCGGATATCCAGCGAAGAACCTACAACCAGCATAAATTGCACCATATGCAACTGCATCATTTCCTGAAATCACAAGTTCTTTCATACTTTCACTTCCTTTTTAATTACAATTGCAAAGTCGGGACAGTATACCTCGCACATTCCACATCCCATACACTTTTCAGTGTCAGTAACTTCGACCTTAAAATCCTCTCCTATGCGAAGAATCTTTGCAGGGCAAACAGAAACACAAATTCCACAGCCTTTACAAAATTCTTTATTGATAATTACATTATTTTTTGCCATTTCCAAGGATCTCCTTAAGAATTTCTGCAACTTCTACAGGTGTCTTACCAACACGTATACCTTTACTTTCAAGATATGCAACTTTTTCCTCTGCTGTACGTGTATTTGGTGTAACTATTGCACCTGCGTGCCCCATTCTTTTGCCTTTTGGGGATGCTCTTCCTGCAATAAAGGAGACAACGGGTTTATTAAATTCTTTCTCTATAAAGTCAGCCGCATCTTCCTCGTCAGACCCTCCAATTTCACCAACAAGAACTACTGCCTCTGTCTCGGGGTCATTTTTGAACTCCTTCAAAATATCTATAAACTTCATTCCAATGACAGGATCTCCTCCTATACCAACTGCAGTAGTTTCCCCCAAGCCACTATCAGAGATGTGCTTAACTATTTCATATGTAAGTGTGCCAGACCTTGAAACAACACCGACCCGACCTTTCTTGAAAATATTTCCAGGCATTATGCCGAGTTTTGCTTTCCCAACGGAGATTATACCAGGGCAGTTTGGTCCTATAAGTCTTGCCCCTTTCATATTAACATATTCAACTGCCTTTATCATGCTCTGTACAGGTATTCCTTCCGTAATAGTAACAATAAGTTTTATGCCTGCGTTTACTGCTTCATATATTGCATCCTCTGCAAACTTTGCCGGGACAAAAATAACAGTTGCGTTTGCGGAAGTTTTGTTAACTGCCTCCTCAACAGTATCAAAAACAGGAATACCATAAACATCGCTTCCACCTTTATATGGCGTAACCCCACCGACAACTTTTGTGCCATAGTCAAGCATTGCTTTTGCATGGAAAGAACCATCTCTTCCGGTTATTCCCTGCACTATTACTTTTGTATTTTCATCAACCAGAATACTCATAGAAAATCCCCCTTTCTCACTTTACAAGTTCCACTACTTTTTTCACGCCATCAACCATTGAATCGGTATAGATAAGAGGTGTATCTTTAAGAATTTCTCGTGCCTTATCCTCGTTTGTGCCAGTAAGCCTAACAACTATTGGAACATTTACCTTGGTCATTTCAAGCGCCTTTAATAACCCATTTGCAACATCATCGCAACGCGTAATTCCACCAAAGATATTTATGAGAATTGCTTTTACATTTTTATCTCTTGTAATCATTTCTATTGCACTTGCTACTTTTTCAGGAGAAGATGAGCCTCCAATATCAAGGAAATTTGCAGGTTCTCCGCCGAAAAGCTTAATGAGGTCCATAGTAGCCATAGCAAGCCCTGCACCGTTAACAAGACAACCGATATTGCCGTTTAGTTTTATATATGTAAAGCCTTTTGATTTTGCTTCAAGTTCAAGCTTTTCTTCTTCAGAAGGCTCATAAAGTCCCTCAAGTTCGGGGTGCCTAAACATTGCATTGTCGTCAACAGAAACTTTTGCATCAAGCGCTAATACTTCATTACCCTCGACTACTGCAAGAGGGTTAATCTCTGCAAGATTTGCATCAAGCGATATGTATACTTTGTACAACTTTTCAATTGTGTCTGCAATCTTCGGTGCAATATTTACATCTTTAGTTAAATGAATTGAAGCTTTTTTCGCTTCATAGGAAAACAAACCCATAATAGGATCAACATAAATTTTAAAGATCTTTTGGGGTGAATTTTTTGCAACTTCTTCTATATCAACTCCACCTGCGTCAGAAACAATCAACACATTTCTTTTACTTGACCTATCAACTGTAAAACCCACATAAAATTCTTTAAGAATATTTACAGCCTTTGCAACAAGAAGTTTTTTAACCTTTAAACCCTTTATCTCCATCGACAGAAGTTCATTTGCAATTTTTACAACATCGTCCTCTGTCTTTGCAACCTTTACACCACCTGCCTTGCCACGCCCTCCAACAAGGACTTGCACTTTTAATACAACAGGCAGCCCTATTCTCTTTGCAACACTCAACGCCTCCTCGGGTGTGCTTGCAACCTCCCCGGTTACGACAGGAATGCCAAACTTCTTAAAAAATTCCCTTGATTGATACTCTTGAAGATTCATCCTACACCCCTTTCTCTAATTTTCTTAAGTAGGCATAGACTGTGTAAATTGAAATGCCTAATTTGTTTGCTACAAAACTTACTGAATTTTTGAGTTTAAAAAATCCGCGCCTGTAAAGTTCAGAAACAATAGTAAAATTATCAATTTTGTTAGAAGAGCTTTTTGAAGAAAGAATCGAATAAACCTCATTGAAAGCACGCTCTATTGCTTCATCGTAATCAAGAGAAGTAATTTTACTGAGGACTTCTCGTTTTGATTCCTGGAATGTGAGAAAGAATGATGTAAATTTATTCATCACTTCTATGTTTGAAAGATCCATATTCAGACACAGAAGACCAATCAAATCGTTATTTCTGTTTCTGATGCCTATCGTAATAGAACGAAGTTTTTTTCTCTTGTAAGAGAGGCTCTCGTAAGGACCAAAGTAATCAAGACCACCTTTTAATTTCTCTATTACATATTTTCCTGCCTCTGTTAACGAATCGCCTATTTTACGCCCTGTAATGTGACCGTTTTCAATTGCAATTATTGTCGATTGGTTATCAAGAAGTGTATGCAATACTATCTCGACATTTTCGCCGAAAAATTCTTTTAGTGCTTTTACAACAACTCTGTAACTTTCAAGTAATTCTTTATCTTTATCCATTTTAAAATTTTTTGTCAAATTATTATACAAAACTTTTTACTTTATACAAGATTTTTAATGATTTTTTTACAAAAATTTTTATCCGATTACAGCCTTTTCGACAATCAACTTTCCTTCTTTAAACCTATCAAGAGTAAGGTTGTTTGCCTCTTCAAGGAAAAACATCCCATGCGTAATGTAGTGAGCAAGAAGTTTTCCAACAATTGGACCAAGCATAAAGCCATGCCCGGAATAACCAGTGCCAATGTAAAGATTGGATATGGGCGTTGGGCCAATAATCGGATGCTTATCCGGTGATACCACATAAAAACCTGCCCACTGCCTCATAAGTCTTACAGAAGAAAGTTTTGGGAAAACTCTCAAAAGTTCTTCTGTAAATTTTTTAACAAACGCAAATGTCGGAGTTAAGTCATCTTGAGGAGGCTCATTTGTATCAGTACCTCCAATAATCCTTCCTCTGTAAGTTTGAGTGAAGTAAAGTGCACCGTCAACAACCATTGGAGAAAGGAATATCTTTAATGGCTCAGAAACAACTATTTGGTGTTTGTAATTTTCTAAAGGGATATCAATATCCAATTTATTTGCTAATCTCTTTGTATCTGCACCAGTTGCAAGCAAAACTGCATCTACATTATATCTCTCTTTATTCGTGATAACCTCTGTAATTTTCCCCGAGACAACTACAAAATCTTTAACTTCTTCGTAATCAAATATTGAAACACCATTTTCCTTCAAGAAAACTCTTAAAGAATCAAGAACATCCTGGGGATATGCAGAACCATCAGTCGGACACCAGGATGCACCTAAAACACCCTCAAGATTTATATCAGGAACAATTTCCTTTATCTCTTCTCTTCCAATGATTCTACTTGGCACACCAAACAAATTCTGGAGTTTTACATGATTTTTATACTCCTCAAGTGCCTTTTCACTTCTTAAAAGCCACAGATACCCACCCTGCCTGAAGTGGATAGGCAAAGGTAAACTTTCTTCCCAGTATTGCCAGATTTTTACTGACTCTCTCATTAGTACAATATGTTCTCTTGTTGTAAATTGCTGTCTTATGCCTGTGCCACATCGCCCTGTTGAACCTGAGCCAACATAATTTTTCTCAACGATCGCAACATTCTTTACACCGTTTCTTACAAGATAGTATGCAGTTGAAAGCCCAGTTATGCCACCACCGATTATCAAAACATCATAGTTTTTCATTTTTTCTCCTCCTTTAAGAAGATGCCAAATGGGACCGGTGTTTCAGGTGGACGAACAGTAACATTTTGTGGAAATTCTTTGTTGAGTTCAAAAAGAATTCTTTGCAGAAGTGGAATACATGTCTTTCCCTGGCAGGGACCCGTTCCTACTTTAAGATGTCTTCTCAGGGACTCGATATCCCTGTATCCTTCGTTATACGCTTTGATAATATCTTCATATGTTACATCTTCACATCTGCAGATAATTACATTTTTCTTATCCATGGATTACCTCTATATTTCTCACTTCATAAATTAAGTCCTGTTCTTTAAATGAGACGGTTACAATTGAAGATTGGGTATCACGCTCAACCTTAATAACCTTAGTAACGAAACCAACCCCTACTCTTTCTCCAAGTCGATTAAGCAAATACACTTCATCTCCCTTTTTGGGAAGAGGCAACATCTCGTAAGGCAATGTAACTTCGTAATCTGAATCGTTTTTTCTAACAAGAAACAGCGCAAGCCCTGGACATACCATTACACATTTTCCACAACCAATACACGCTTCATAGTTAATTTTTGGTGGGTCTTTTATATCATCCATAGAAATTGCACCGGTTGGGCACGACGAAACGCAGGGATTACAAGGGATTTCCTGCACACATTCGCTTATAGCAACTGCATGATTAGAGATTTGCTCTATTGTAGGAAAATTAGAAATTATATCTTCCTTTGTAAGATAGCCTGTCTTCAAGAAATCACTCATACATTACCTCCCTTAAACCCTCAACGATCTTTTTGGAGAAAGGACTGCTTCTAAGTCTTTCAAGATCTTCCTGTGTTTCCTTTAAATCAGTATTTACTTCAATGCCTAATTTCTTCAAGATTGAGAGACCTGCAATCTTACCTTCAAGCATCGCAGTTGATGCTTCTTCAATGCCGCTTACATCTCCTGCAACATAGATATTTTTCTTTGTAGTTTCAAATTCATTACTTCTCAGCGGAACATACCCACCTAAAGATGGGACATATTTTAATTCACATCCTGCCTGAGCAAGAAGTTGATACGAAGGCTGAAGCCCAACTGATAGAAGCACAGCATCAACATCCATTTCAAACTCTTCAATTTCCTCAAAATTCTCGTTTAATTTTGCAAGAACAACTTTCTCCACCTTCCCGTTACCGATTGCTTTTTTAATGGTAGTTTGCGTATAAATTGGCACACCAAAACGCCTTACTTTTGCAGCGTGCACAAAATATCCACCAATTTTGCTTGTAGCTTCAATTATTGCCTTAACATGCATACCTGCTTGCAATAGTTGATACGAAACAATAAGCCCAACATTACCAGCCCCTACAACAAGGATATTATCCCCAATTTTAATACCGTAGACATTCATAAGGGTTTGCGCAGCCCCCGCCCCCATAACATTTGGTAGGTCGTTTCCTTCGAACGGAATCATTTTTTCAGAAGCCCCTGTTGCAAAAATCGTAAATTTAGGGTAGATCTTTAAAAGTTTATTGTCTGAAAATGCAAGCACAAGGTTCTCATCAGGATAGTATGCAAAAACTGTAGTATTAGTAAGATATTGCGTGTTGAGTGTTTGCAACTCATTAATGAGTTCGGAAGCAATCTTTATTCCACGAGTTCCAGCACGCTCTTTTTTAGAGCCGAAAAACTTATGCGTTTGTTTTATAAGTTGACCACCTAAATTCGGGTTTTGATCCAGAAGTAATACTGAAACATCCCTTTTTCGAAGAGTTATAGCTGCCTCTAATCCTGCAGGACCTGCACCGACAATTAGAACCGTCGGATATAGAGTCTCCGCATTTTTAAATTGATAAGAATCCTTTGGCAATTCACCGAATCCTTTTTGCCTTTTTACAACCATCCCTTCCTGCGCAACAAGGATGCAGGTTCGAACATTTGGAATCCCGTTAACTTCCATAAGACAGGAGGAACACTTCCCTATTGCACAGAACATACCTCTTGGGCGGTGTAATTTGGGACTTTCTGAAAATACATCAATTCCATTTCGGTAGAGAGCCATAGCAACTGGCTCATTTTCGTAAGCCTCGATAGTTTTACCTTCAAAAGAAAATTTTACACTGCCTACTCTCCTGAACTGGAGAATAGGATGATTTTCGATCTCCATCACCCACCACCTTTCAATTCATGCCAACTTATTATAAAGTGTTTTTAATAAACTCCAAGCCTTCTTAAGTTGTCTTCGCCCATTCCAAAGTAATGCCCGATCTCATGAAGGACAACTTTTCTAATCTTCTCCTCTATCGCTATTCCTTCGAGGTTTGCAAAGTAGATTATGGGGTTCATAAAAATATAAATCCTATCAGGCAATACCCAGTTATAATTTACGCCTCTTTTGTTCAGGGGAACACCAACATAAAGCCCCAAAAGGATCTGTCCTTTGAAACCATGACTTTCAACGAAACTTTCAGTTGGAGCTTCTAAAACGATAAACTCTAAATTTTTAATCTGCTCTTTGAGTTCTTGTGGCAAACTTTCTAAAGTTTTATCAATTACTTCTCTAAATAAATCTAAATTTTCATTCACTTTTACATTATAATAGATTGTGCCTGCAATAAAAACCATTAATCATTACAACCTTAGTTTAAATGAAGTTAAAGATTTAAAGATCCACGAAAATTTTGTTCATAAGATTTTTACATCATTTAGCGATTTAGATACCTCTATTCTAAATAAAATAACAAATACATTTGGAAACGATAAAGTCACCGAAATAAAATTCAGGTTTATAGCAAAGCATAAGATGGTTGTAACATTTATTGATAATGAATTTGCTTCCTATTGCTTCTTCTCCGATAGACCCTTTAGGTTTAGTCTTTTCAAATTAAAAGAAGACGAGATCTATTTCTATGACTGTTTCACATTCGAAAAATTCAGAGGAAGGTCTTCCATATATAGCGAGGTAAGATATGTTATAGACAAATACAAAGATTTAGGCTATAAAATAGCACATGTCGAGATCGAGGAAAATAATATCGCATCCCAAAAAGCTTTTAACAAATTAGGTTTTAAGAAAACTCAAACATTTTATGTAATAGAATTTTTAGGAACAAGAATTATCTTCTCAAAAAGAGTTTCTTAAGAGGTGAAAACCTCGTAATTCCAGTAAAGAAAAGTACAAACCCAAAAAAGAAACATAAAATCTGAAGAACATCTCGATACCTGAAAATAGTATTGAAAATAAAAGAGCGTGGATAGCCCACGCTCTCGTATCGCATGATAAAATCGTTTATTTTATATCCTGCAATAAAAATTGCAACACCTATTATTGCCCGTATAATACCTTCAACTAAAGAAATATTTTCATCACTCATTTTTGAGGTTTTTGAGGCGCAGTTCTTTCTGGTGCTTTATATGGAAGAGGGACATACTGAACCGATGGTCTCATAGAAGGATTCTGCGGGTAAAGGTCCATAAGTTCATAAATCTCTCTAGGCATATCAGATGAAACATTCAATCCAATTTCCTTTGCCTGTTCAAAAGTTATAGGATAATCATGAGTCCATCTTCCTTCGCTAAGCATAGTTGCAATTCTCTCTGCATCTTCTTCTGACCTTCCGTTTGCAAGTAGAAGTTTTTTTACAAAATCCTTTACCTGCACAAGAGCCTTCCTTGACACATCTGCAAGAATAAGAGTTTCATCATCTATTTTGTCTTTGTTTTTCTCTTCTACAACCTTAAGTATTGATGCTGCAGGATAATTACCAATTTGAGGATCAACAGGTCCAAGGACGGCATTTTCATCCATTACAATCTCGTCTGAAGCAAGGGCAAGCATAGTTCCGCCACTCATTGCGTAATGAGGAACAAAGACAGTTACTTTCCCTTTATGTTTCACAAGTGCCTGCGCTATCTGCTCTGTTGCAAGCACAAGCCCTCCTGGAGTGTGAAGAATAATATCAATAGGCATTTCAGGTGGTGTAAGTCTAATAGCACGAAGTATCGCTTCGGAATCCTCGATACTTATATACCTGCTTATAGGAATACCAAGCAAACTCATCGTTTCCTGTCTGTGAATGAGAAGTATCACCCTCGACTTTCTTTTTTGTTCAAATTTTCTTATAAGGTCTAATCTCTGAAGTTCAAGGTTTTTCTGATGCAACATCGGCGAAAGAACAGAATAAATGATAAAAATCCAGAACAACCAGTTAAGTATGGCGCCTACCGTGTCAACATTGTTATTCATATTAGCCTCCTTTCTTTTTGGTTTCTAAATTAGATTATAACAATTAATTTAAAAAATTCAATACGATTTCAAGCATTAATGCACAATTTTCACTGTCTTGACACACGAACATATTTTCGTATAATTTAGTGTATGGAAAGGATTATTGCGCATATTGATATGGATGCATTCTTTGCATCTGTAGAACAGGTAAAAAGACCCTGGCTTAAAGGAAAGCCAATAGGGGTAACAAACCATCCTGACGGCAGGTCTGTCATTGCAACAGCATCATATGAAGCACGCGCCTACGGTATAAAATCAGGAATGCCTGTAAAAGAAGCACTCAAGTTATTTCCAGGTCTTATCTTAGTTAAGGGAGATGCTTCCTTATACGAAAAAATTTCGGATGGCATTTATGAAATTCTCGTACATTATGCGCCAAATGTTGAAAGGTTCTCTATTGATGAAGCGTTTTTAGACCTTACATATGCTGCAAAAGATTATAACTCTGCAAGAGAAATAGGTATAAAAATAAAGAAAGAAATCTTTGAAAAATATTTACTTCCCTCTACTATTGGTATAAGTTATAATAAACTTATTGCAAAAATGGCTTCTAAAGAAGCAAAACCAAACGGCTTGCTTGTTATTACAAAGGAAGAAGTAGATGATTTTTTAAAAAAACTTCCCGTTTCTAAAATCCCTGGTATTGGTAAGAAAATAGAAGAGGCATTAAAAAAGAAATTTAATGTGGAAACAATTGCAGAACTACAAAATATAGAATTAAACGAACTAATCAAGGCATTTCACACATACGGATTATTCATATACAACGCAGCACACGGCATTGATAATTCAGAAGTTATACCAGAATACGAAAGAGATGATGAGAAATCCATAGGAAACTCCACAACTCTGGATTTTGATACAGATGATATTGAAATAATAAAAGGGGTTTTAAGGAGGCTTTCCTCAAATGTGTGTTACAGGTTGAGAAATAGAAATCTTCTTACCGAGCGACTTACATTAACAATAAGATATGAGGATTTCTCTACATCCTCCCACAGCAAAAACATAGAAAAAACAAATCTCGATTCTCAAATTTATACAGAAGCGCTTAAATTATTTTTTGAAATATACAACGGACAGAAGGTTCGCCTTCTTGGGGTAACTGCAAGGAATCTGAGTGAGACACCATATACACTTTTCGAGCACAAAGAAGACAAAAATGAAAAGCTGGTAAGTGCCTTAGATAAAGCAAAGAAAAAAATAGGTGACGAAAGTGTTAGTTATGCAAACAGCATAAATCTGCGTTTCAGGCTTGCAAATAAAAAAATAAGCGGAGGAAATTCCTCCGCCCTTTAAGCATTTTGATATATCAATTCAATACGTAAGAAGTGTTATAAGGATTCCTGCAACAACTGCAGTCCCTATTCTCCTGAGACATTCGGACCCATTGCATGCATAAGAAGGAAGTTTCCTGGGTTTTCTTCCTGACCAACTTTCTGAGACACCCTTGCTGCCATAGGGACAGCTGAAACTCCTGCAGAACCAATAAGGGGGTTAACCTTTCCGCCTGAAAAGATATA
>JAEMPV010000070.1 GCA_022759145.1 Caldisericum sp. | reverse complement strand
AATGAATAGGTGTGAACAAAATGAATTGAATTAGTGACTATATTGCCTCAAAATCGCAAATGTTGTTACAAAATGAAAATTTTTTAAAATAAATGCCTCCGTCTCTCAAAAATAGCCTAAAGTTCCTATACTGCTTTATTTCCACAATCTTGACAAAAATATTATCTTTAATACAATTTTAAAATTTATCAAATTCATAAGAGAGAAAATGAAAGCGGTAAGAGGTGCGATAACTGTAGAAAACAATTCAAAAGAGGAAATTTATAAAGCCTCTCAAGAACTATTTGAGAGCATTATGAAAGAAAATTTGCTTTCAAAAGATGAGATAATCTCTGTTATATTTACTATGACAGGAGACCTTACAAAAGGCTTTCCTTCAACTGCAGTAAGAGAGGAATTTGGATTGAACGAAACTCCTTTCCTTGACCTTGAACATAAATATGTTGAAGGTGCACTCGAAAAATGTATTAGAGTAATGATTTTTGTCGATACAGACAAAAAACTAAAACCAGTCTACCTTGGTAAAGCAAAAACTTTAAGAAAAGATCTGGAGGTGAACAATGATTCTCATTTTGAAAAAGGGTATAAGTGATGAAGAAATCGAAAGTATTGTCCTGAAGATAAAGGATGCAGGTCTTACACCGCATATATCAAAGGGAAATGAGAGGGTAATTATCGGCCTTGTAGGTGATTCAAGGGCTAAAGATAGGGATTATTGGCTCAGTGTTCACGGTGTGGAAGATGCGATTAGAGTTCTAAAACCATTCAAACTTGCAAGCAGAGAATTTAAAAGTGAAAACACGGTTATAACTGTTGATGGCATAAAAATAGGTGGCAATGAAGTTGTCATTATGGCTGGTCCCTGCGCAGTTGAAGGAAGGGAACAGTTGCTACAAACTGCAGAGATTGTAAAAAATTATGGAGCAAAGATCTTGAGAGGTGGTGCCTTTAAACCAAGAACATCCCCATACAGTTTTAAAGGTCTCGGAAAAGAAGGGCTTATGTATCTCAAGGAGGCAAAAGAAAAATTTGGCTTACCAGTTGTTACAGAAGTAATGTCAATCGAGCAGATTGAAGATGTATCTCAATACGCAGATATCATTCAAATTGGTGCAAGAAACATGCAAAACTTTTCTCTCCTTGAAGAAGTTGGCAAAACACGCAAACCGATCCTCCTTAAAAGAGGGCTATCTGCAAAAATCGAAGAGTTCCTTCTTGCAGCAGAATATATTTTGTTTAATGGAAATCCAAATGTTATTCTCTGTGAAAGAGGGATAAGGACATTTGAAACTTACACGAGAAACACACTTGACATATCTGCAGTGCCTGTGCTAAAATCCCTCACCCACTTACCTGTTATAGTAGACCCGTCGCATGCAATTGGTTTAAGAGACTACATTATACCAGTGTCTCTTGCTTCAATTGCGGCAGGTGCAGATGGACTAATTGTCGAAGTGCACCCCGAGCCAGAAAAGGCATTATCAGATGGAGCACAATCCTTACACCCAGAACAATTTAAAGAACTCATGGAAAAACTCAAAAAAGTAGGTGAGGCAGTTGGAAGACCTATTTAGTATATTTACAGTCGGATTGGGTTTGATAGGTGGTTCGATTTCCCTTTCTTTAAAAAATAAGTGGAAAAGATATGGATACGATGCTGATAGTTCTACCTTAAAAAGGGCAATTGAACTTGATGTAATTGATGAAGCAAAAACAATTGAAGAAGGTCTTAAGTCTGATGTTATACTTATCGCAATTCCTGTCCAGTTTATTTTAGATTTTATAAAGACACACAAAGACAAAATAGATAGAAATTCCATTTTAATAGACACTGGGAGCACAAAAGGTAAAGTTTTAGAAGAAATGAAAAGTGTAAATTCCTTTTACATAGGAGGACATCCGCTTGCAGGGAAGGAAAAGGGAGGTATTGAAAATGCCGATCCAAACTTATTTTTGAATAAGCCCTTTATACTCACAGAAGAAAACAATCTTACAAAAGAAAAATTGGATATCGTGTTGAAACTCGTTAAAGATATTGGAAGTAACCCTGTTTTTCTAAATGCAGATACGCATGATTACATACTCGGTCTTACGAGCCATTTGCCTTATGTAGTTTCTCTGTCTCTATTTTATTATCTTATGAAAAAGGACCAGGGAAACCTTTTTGACTTTGCAGGCTCAGGGTTAAGAGATGTAACAAGAATTGCAAGTGGCGATCCTATGATGTCGTATGGATTTGTAAAAACAAATAAAGAAAAAATAAAGGTGTTCCTTACTGAATACATTGAAACATTAAAGGAATTTTTATCAACAATTGAAAGTGATGATTTTCTGCATGTTGCTGAAGTTGTTAAAAAAAGGAGGGACAAAATTTGGTAAAAGTAGAAAAGATTAAACGTGTAAAGGGTAGTGCAAAAATCCCAGGTGACAAATCAATAACACATAGAGCATTTATTTTCTCTTCTATTTCACATGGCGAATCATATATTAAAAATCCAAATATGGGACTTGATACAGAAAGGACTTTGAAGATTATGTCCGAAGTTGGTGCTAGCATAAGTATCGAAAATGGAGAAATAAAAGTTAGCGGCATCGGTCTTAAAGACATAAAAGAACCTGATAACGTGCTTGATGCTGGGAATTCTGGCACAACGACAAGGCTACTCTCCGGACTTTTTTCTTCTGTAAACAACAAGACTTTCTTTTTAACAGGCGATGACTCCTTAAGAAGAAGGCCGATGAAAAGAGTCATAGACCCAATAACACTTATGGGAGGTTTTATCATAGGTAGAGATAATGGAAAATATCTGCCACTTGCAATTGTCGGTAAAGAACTTCACGGTATCACATACAATATGGAAATCCCATCTGCACAGGTTAAAAGCGCAATAATACTTGCAACCCTCAATGCAAACTCACAATCCACCATATACGAGAAGTTAAAAACTCGAGACCATACAGAGATTATGTTAAAGGAGTTCGGAGGAAAAATAGAAGTTTACGGAAATAAAATTACAGTTTATCCTGTGGAAAAGCTATATGGAAGGGAAATTTTTGTTCCAGGAGATTTTTCATCAGCAGCATATCTCATTGCAATAGCAATGCTTCTTGAAGATAGTGAACTCATCCTAAAGGATGTTGGCTTAAACCCTACAAGAACTTATCTCATAGATGTGTTTAGAAGAAGTGGTGGAAACATTGAAATTATAAACAAAAGAAAGGTAAATGGTGAGGATGTAGGAGATATTCTTGTAAAGTCAAGTGTACTTTCAAAAATTGAGATAACAAAAGATGAAGCACCGTTACTTATAGACGAACTTCCGCTTATAGGTGCAATTGGACCTCTTGTAAAAGGTGGCGTCCGTGTTGTTGGTGCAACGGAGTTGAGAGTAAAGGAAAGCGACAGGATAAAGCTAATCGTGGATAATCTTAAAAATATCGGTGTTGAAGCATACGAATATAAAGATGGATTTATTGTAAAAGAAGGCGCCGTAAAAGGCGGGATAATAAAGACTGCTTTTGACCATAGAATAGGGCTTTCTTTTGCTGTTCTTGGAAGCGTTTGCAAAGGAGACATATACATTGAGGAAATAGATTCCATCAAGGTATCGTTCCCTGAATTTTTTGAAATTCTGAGGAGTATAAGTTATGGATAAATTCTATCTTCTTGGTTATCCTCTATCACACTCATATTCTCCAAAAATCTACGAAAAATTATTCAAATCACTCAATAAAGTCGCTTCTTATTCCTTACTTCCAACAAAAGTAGAAGAATTAGAAAAGCGTATTTTGTGGATAAAATTAGATAAAGATGTCCTGGGATTTAATCTCACGCAACCTTTAAAAGAAGAAGTTATAAAATACATTGATGTGTTAGATGAACTTTCAAAAGAAATCGGTTCCGTAAATACTGTCCTTGTTAAAGATGAGAAACTCTACGGGTTTAATACTGACTATACAGGGTTTAAGAAAAGCATAGAGCCATTTTTAAATGAAATTGAAGGCAATACTGCACTTGTATTCGGAAGTGGTGGCGCAGCGAAGTCTGTTATTAAAGCCCTCATTGATGTAAATGTAAAGAGCGTTTTTGTTGCAAATAGAACATTCGAAAAAGCCCTTAAAATAAAAGAGATGCTCGGGAATAAAGTGATTCCAGTGAAATTAGAAGAAGTAGAGGGTATAATATCAAATGCAAAAATCCTCATTAATGCAACAACTGTAGGACTCAACGGAAACGAAACACTCATAAAGAGCGAGTGGATAAACAAGGATATGATTCTTTATGACCTCATATACAATCCGGAAAAGACTGAGTTTTTAAGAATTGGTGCCAAAATCGGTGCAAAAATCAAAAATGGATACGATATGCTCTATTTCCAGTGCCTCGAAAATGTAAAAATATGGTATGGAGGACTCAATGCTCAGATTTCATAGTGCAGGGGAATCACACGGACCATACCTCGTAGGAATCCTAGAAGGACTACCTGCAGGCATCAAATTAGACGAGGATTTCATAAATTCAAGACTAAGATTGAGGAATGCAGGCTATGGCAGAGGAAAAAGAATGGAAATCGAAACGGATACAGTTGAAATTTTCTCTGGCATCACAAAAGACTTCGTTACAACAGGCGCTTCAATTGGATTTAGAATAAGAAACAGAGATTGGGAAACAAATAAAACTGAAAGGTCTTTTAAAATTCCAAGGCCAGGTCATTCGGATTATGCAGGAAGTATAAAGTACAACTACGAAAACCTTGCAATACCTTCTGAAAGAACAAGCGGAAGACTAACTGCACTTGATGTAGTTACGGGAAGTATTACAGAAACATTTTTGAAAATCTTCGGTGTAAGAATTCTGTTTTTCGTAACATCTATTAACGATATTCATATCCCATGTGAATCATTTGCAGATGTAGATACACTATTCAACAGGGCAATTAACTCGTCACTTTTGGTTCCTTTTGAAGATAGTGAGGAGAAAATAAAAAAAGAAATAGACAGGGCTATAGAAGAGGGTGATACACTTGGTGGAAGTGGAATGGTTATCGTAAAGAACTTCCCGATAGGTGTTGGGGATTATAACAGGTGGGAAGAGAAGATGGATGGGCTTATTGCCCAGGCAGTTATGAGTGTGCCCACCGTTAAGGCTGTAGAAATTGGGAGAGGGAAAGATGCCTCAAATTTTAAAGGAAGCGAGTTTCAGGATAGATTTTTATTAAAAGACGGAGAAATTAAAAGGGAAACAAATAATGCGGGTGGTATCGAGGGTGGTATTACAAACGGCGAAGATATCACTGTAAAATTCTACTCAAAGCCAATCCCAACTGTAAGAAAAGGGATTAGGTCGGTTGATCTGGATAAATGGGTTGAGACTCAAAGCATATATGTAAGGTCTGATACGGTAGTTTTACCTGCAGTTACTCTTATATCCGCATCAAGAATATCTTTCGTCCTTGCATCATCATTCCTGAAAAAATTTTCAGGCGATCATATTGATGATGTAAAAGCCTCATTTGATTACTATATTTCGTCAAGGAGGTATTTTTGGCAAAGATAATTATCTCTGGATTTATGGGTTCGGGAAA
>JAEMPV010000069.1 GCA_022759145.1 Caldisericum sp. | reverse complement strand
TGTTGCCTTTTCAGTCATAATAATAAAGTCCATAAGAGCAGGAGAGTAAACCGCTCCTCCTGCTGTAGGTCCTAACTGGACTGAAATCTGCGGAATTACGCCCGACGCCTTAACATTTCTGATAAAAATTTCGCCATACCCTCTTAATGAGTCAACTCCTTCCTGGATTCTTGCACCACCAGAGTCGTTCATTGCAACAAACGGAATTCCAAGTTTCATTGCAAGTTCCTGCATTTTCACGATCTTAAGTGCGTGCATCTCTCCAAGCGAACCGCCCTGAGCAGTAAAGTCCTGTGAGTAAACTGCAACTCTTCTCCCGTTAACCTTGCCAATTCCTGTTACAAAACCATCTGCAGGAATAAACTTCTTGTCCAAACCAAAATAAGTAGAACGAGTTTTTACGAATGGGTCAAATTCCTCAAATGTGTGAGGGTCAAGCAGGAGATTAATGCGTTCCCTTGCAGTAAGTTTATCTTTTCGATGCTGCTTTTTGACAATCTGAGGGTCTAAATTTTTAATCTTACTTTTCTTTTCCTCAAGCTCCTTTAGTCTGTCATCAATTGACATAATCTACCTCCCATAGATTTTTTAAAAAATAGATAGGAATCATAACAAATTCATGAACAAAAATCAATAAGTTTTTGTTAAAAATATAACTATATTTTTAAAGTTTCTTCATAAAAGTTTAGAACAGTTCCACTATATATTTCTGCAACTCCGTTATGGGTTTCAAGAAGCAATTCTCCATTTTTTCCTGCGCCTACAACTACCCCCTTATAAATTCGGTCAGATTCTATTTGAATTTCCTCATTGATAAAAACAAGATTTCTGTTGTATTCCTCTACGAAATTCTGGAAACCATTTCTTACAAATTCACCTAAAAGTTGCGTTTCCTCTTCCAGGATTTCATAGAAGAGAGCCGTTTGATCAATATTTGCAAAATCACAAATCCTTACCGCAATATTAGAAACAGAGGATATATCATTACAAACATTTATTCCAACTCCTGCATAAGTTAAATTACTCCTTTCAACAAGTATGCCGCCGAGTTTCTTCCTCCCAACAACAATATCATTAGGCCATTTAACCTTTACATCTTTAACATACTTTTTAATTGCTCTCATAATAGGAATTGAAAGAAATGTCGAAAAGCCAAGAATATTCTCCAATAAGAGTGCCTCTGTAAAAAATAAACCACCAAGCATTGAATCCCAACTTCTACCGTATTGACCTCTTCCCTTTGTCTGGGTATAAGAACGAATAACATAGGGAGGTTTAAAAACATCACTTAAGGATTTCGCAAGGTCCATTGTAGAACCACACTCATAAACCGATATTATCGTTTTAAAGTAATCCATACAAAATTATATTTGAATATTGGAAATTTTTGGTATCATTAATATATGAATGACTATAAACTAAAGGTTGCAGTAATCATTGCAAGCGACACAAGAAGCGCAGGCATAAACAAAGATGAAACAATACCGCTTTTGAAAAAGTTCGTCGAGGATGAAGGATGGATTTTAATCGACGCTTCCATTGTCCCCGATGAAAGAGAGCTTCTAAGAGACAAAATGATTTATTATGCAGATGTTCTGAAAGTAGATTTAATTTTAACAAGCGGAGGGACAGGACCTTCAAAGCGAGATGTGACACCTGAAGCAACAAGAGATGTAATACAAAAAGAAATGCCTGGTTTTTCGGAAGCGATGAGAATGGAAAATTTTAAAAGTGTAAAGACATCAATTCTTTCAAGGGGCATTTCTGGAATAAGGAATGATACCCTGATAATAAATTTACCAGGCAATCCAAAAGGAGCGATCGAATCACTTAATGTAATAAAAGAAGCAATACCGCATTGCATTGAAATAATGCAAGGAAGGGGAGGAACAAATGGACAACATACTAAATGAGCTTGCACAAATTGAAGGAGTTAGAGGTGTTGCAGTTGTAAGTACAGATGGCTTAATAGTTGAAGCAAAACTTCCACAGGACCTTGATCCCGATGCAGTTGCAGGAATGTGTGCAACAAGTTTCAGAAATAGTGTAACAACCGCAAAGGTACTCGGCTCAGGGAAAGTAAAACACGTTCTTATTGAAACAGAAACAGATTTTATAATTTTCTCTTCTATTGGCAACGGTTTCCTTGCAGTAGTTTCCACAAGGAAAGTAAACCTCGGATACCTTCGCATTAAGATTGATAGGGCAGTCAAAGAAATTAAAGAAAAGATGCTCGAAGAGTAGCATATTCATAATTTATTCACAATTTATCTGTAAAATCTTTGCGATTGGGTATATAATTTGATTAGCGGAGGTGAGAATATGGATGAATTTGAACACCAGGAACACAGAAGTTGGATTGTTTACCTTGTTGTAGGTATCATCATTGGAAGCATTATCGGAGGAATTTTTGGAACTTTCATAGTATTTAAGAATCCAACGCTTTTCCCATGGGTTGCAAATCAATCAATTGGTACTCAAACAGGGTCAAATCAAACAACTGTTCAAGTACCTACAAATCTTGTAGATATACAAAGCCAGGTTGAAGAAATTGCAAATAAAATTTCCCCTGCAGTCGTAAAAATTGTTTCTACTACACAGATTATCGATCCATTCTTTTTCCAGATTATTCCTCAGCAAGGTTTAGGTTCGGGTGTCATTATTAGAAGTGATGGGCTTATTCTAACTAATAACCATGTAATAGCAGACGCAACAAAGATTGAGGTAACTCTTTCAAACGGAAAGACATACAAAGGGGAGGTTTTGGGAACAGACCCAACATCAGACCTTGCACTTGTAAAAATTAATGCAACAGATTTACCTACAGCAACACTTGGAGACTCTTCAAAAGCCAAGGTTGGCGAATTCGTAATTGCAATCGGAAACCCATATGGATTAGACCATACTGTTACATTGGGCGTGATCTCTGCAGTCGAAAGGAATATAGATACAGGCGATAGCACAATGTATGGAGTCATTCAAACAGACGCTGCAATAAACCCTGGGAATAGCGGTGGGCCTCTTGTAAACCTTAAAGGCGAAGTAATAGGTATAAACACGATGATATATCAAAATGCACAGGGATTAGGATTCGCTGTTTCTTCAAATACGGCAAAAAGGGTTATAGATAGCATTTTAAAAACTGGAAGCGTTAAGTGGCCCTACTTAGGAGTTAAAGTTACAACAATGACGCAAGAACTTGCAAATGCGTATAACATAAAATATACAGAAGGCGCATTTGTTGCAGATGTAGTTGTAGGAAGTCCAGCATATATCGCTGGCATTAGAAAACACGATATTATAACTGCAGTTAATGATAAGGCAATTAAGACTTCAGATGACCTTATTTCAACAATAAGAAACTATTCGCCAAACGACAAGGTTAATATTACTGTATCAAGAAACGGTAAGATAATGAACTTTGAAGTTGTGCTTGGATCACGATAAAAGTTATTCGAGGGGGTGGATGTGCCCCCTCTTTTAGTAAATCAAATTTCAAAAGTCTTTGTAATCTACAATTGATGGTGCAGGATAGACTCTTAAAGATCTAATTCTCTTTTGATTAACCTCACTTAAACTATTGTAAAATTCTTTTGGCTTTAATTTTGTTCTTATACTAATCTCATAGAACTTTTTGCCATCCTCTATTCTCTCAGCAGGTCCGTAAACTTTTGCATCAGGATCATCAAGTTTTAATAAGCCCCTATCAATCCGCTCACTAAATCTAATTTCATATAAATAGGCAAATGGCGGGTAATATAATTCATATCTAAATGATAATTCGGTTTTGATAAATCCAAGTTCATTATCCTTTTTAAAGTTTTCAAGTATATAATTATCTTTTTCGTAAGTCTGGATAAAAATATCCCTGGGGAATATTTCAAATGCAGATTGCCTTAAATATTTAAAGGCTTCAAATGATGTATTAAATTCATCTCCATTCAAGAAAGTATCTGCGCTAACGAATGCAACAAGTGCAACATCATCGAACTTCAAATGTGAAAAAATCGCCTCTGTGCCTAAGAAAATAGTCTTTTTAAACTTAGTTGAATCATAGATGGTCTCTTCTCCACTTTCTATAATAATGAGATTCGCTTCCTTAAAAGAAGACTTTAAGGAATAAGACAGTTTTTGAATGCCGTATCCAAGATAAAGAAGAGACAGGCTTCCGCAACGCGGACAACTTTCAATAGGCTCTTCCTCATGCCCGCAGGTTGAACAGAATAAGATGTTTTTTTCTTTATCAAAAAATAAAGGACTTTCACAAACTGGACACCTGTGCACATACCCGCACTCTGTGCAAACAATAAGCGTGGAATAAGGCTTTCTATTAAGAATAAGTGCAACATTCTTCTCTTCCAAAAGTGCTTTTCTTATTTTGCTTTCGAGATACGATGTAAGAGGTGATAATGCTTCGGATTTTGCCTCCCTGCGCATATCAATAATCCTTTTATTTTGATTCTTAAGGTCTTTCAGATTCACTAATTCAAAACTCTTTTCTTTATGAAAAAAATACATAGTATCATCGAGAGAATAGGTGGATAGAATAAGAGAAATGTTTTCAAGTTCGCTTTTCTTGTAAGAGACAATTCTTGTGTCAAATGGAAGAAACTCATGAGGAATATGGTATTTTGAAGAAGCATCTTCAACTATCAGGAATTGAAGGTTGGGAATATCCACAAAAAGAGAAAAAGGTGTAGAAATTATTATGCGCTTGCCTAATCGCAACTGCCTTTTGATTTCATTTTTTTCCTTGTTAACACTTCCAAAAACAACCCCTGGGAATTCTTCCTTATACAATTCGCTTAAAATTCTTACAAGAGAATTTTCGTTAACTATAATCAGTGCAACACCATTTTCATTAAGATCATTTTTTAGAATTTTCGAAATGTAAGAAATTCTTTCTTTTAAACTTCCCCCATCAATAATAAGCCTTTTTGCTGAAGTGTTTAATTTAGGTTCGGCATTACTTTCCTCAACCTCTTTTATAACGCCCTCTTTCAAAAGTTCTTCTACTATCGCAAGCCCATCTCTAATCTTATATATTGCGTCATTGTAATGAAGGGCATTGTTCTTTTGAATTCTAAGTAATAAATCCCTCACTGACTTTTTTGTGCCCTTTTTATGAATTATATTCTCAAATAACTCAAAATTGTCAATCGTAAGCAGTTTATTTGAAGAGTATGGAATCTTATACGAAAGTCCAACGAGATTTTTCTTTTCAAGCTCTCTCAAAAAATTCTTTAGATATTCAATTTTTGTTTTTGATTTTTGCTTTAATCTTTCAAGCGTAATGTTGGAATTTTCAATAAGAATATCACAAATCAATTTTCTTTTTTCTGAATGTAACGAATTTTTAAAATTTGATAAAGCATAAGGATCCACAACTTTTATAATAGGGGTTAACTCTCCTTCGGTATATGTCCCGTAAATTTTATTTAAAAGGCTATGTATAGGGATAAGGAATGTTTGCGATACAAATCGAAAAAGTAAGGCAATACTTAAAGAAAAGAGGTTTTTTTCAACAACTTCAATTATACTTTTTATTTCTTCACTTTTTACAGAGTCCGGCAATTCATTAGATATTGTTAAGACATATGCAAGTTTTGGCTTATTATTTTTACCTAAGGGGACTAAGACTCTTGATCCAATATTTACTTCTAAAGAATCGGGGGCCTCATAGAAGAGCAAATCGTAAGGAAGATATGCATCTTCTATTGCGACCCCCAAGAACTTACTCATTTATATTTTTAGTTCGGTTTTAAGCGCATCGACTAAATCTGTTTTCTCCCAGGTAAATTCTGGCTCTTCACGGCCAAAGTGTCCGTAGGAAGCAGTTTTCTGGAAAATGGGACGCCTTAAGTCAAGGTGTTTTATGATGCCAAGTGGAGAAAGGTCAACAAGTTTAATGAGCGCTTTTTCAATTTCTGAATCAGGAACAATGCCTGTACCAAAGGTATCAACCATAAATGAGACAGGCTGGGTTTCCCCAATGACATAAGCAACCTGTATGAGGCACTCTTTTGCAATGCCTGCTTTTACTACATTCTTAGCAAGATAACGCATCATATAAGTTGCAGATCTATCAACTTTTGTCGGGTCTTTACCCGAGAAGGCGCCACCACCATGAGGAGCAAGACCGCCGTATGTGTCAACTTCAAGTTTTCTCCCTGTCATTCCTGTATCGGATTGAGGACCACCAACCACAAATTTACCTGTTGGGTTTATATGATATCGTGTATTTGGTGTAAGAAGATGTGGCGGGATAACCTGTTTTGCAATATGCTCTATAATGATATGTCTTGCCTCATCGCTCATCTCGTCAGTTTTTGGGTCTAATAGTTCTTCTGTGTGTTGTGTTGAGATTACAACATCTGTTACCTCTATTGCTTTACCTTCTTCGTATTTAAGAGTGACCTGTGCTTTACCATCGGGTCCTAAATATGGTGCAAGATTTTTAGGTTCGCCTGATTTTCTAACATTTGCTAGTCTTTGTGTGAGACCGTGCGCTAAAACAATGGGAAGAGGCATAAGTTGAGGTGTTTCATCAATTGCATAGCCATACATAATACCCTGGTCTCCTGCACCGCCTCTATCAACACCACGAGCAATGTCAGGAGATTGCCTTCCAACCGCATTAAGGACTGCGCAAGTCCTATAATCAAAGCCATACCTTGGAGAAGTATAACCCACCTCTTTCACGGTTTCACGCGTAATTTCTGATATATCAACCCATGCGTGAGTTGTGATTTCTCCGCCCACAATAATAAGACCATGGGTAACATAGGTTTCGCAGGCAACACGCCCTTGAGGATCTTGCTTTATTATTTCGTCTAAAATTTTGTCTGAAATTTGGTCTGCAAGTTTGTCTGGATGACCTTCAGCAACTGACTCAGTTGTTACGAATCTCTTTTTTTCATTTCTAACCATCTTTAACCTCCTTAAATTAAAATTTAAATATCTTAGAAAGCACAAATTCTGCTATACTTTCTTTATCTCCTTCAAATTCACCTAAAATACCATTCCTATCGATTAGTACAATTTTACCGTAATAACCCCCAATATTCGAAGTATCATTTGCAACAATATAATCAAGGTTCTTTTCTTCTAACTTCCTTTTTGCATTTTCAATAAGGTTATCAGTTTGAAGTGCAAAACCAACAAAAATCTTACTACCTTTGTATTTTGATGCCTCTTTTAAAACATCAACGGTCGAAACAAGTTCAAGATTAAGAGTATCGAGTTTGGGAAGTTTGTTTTCATTAAATTCTTTTGGTTTATAGTCTGAAGGTGCGGCAGCCATTACAAGCAAGTCAGCATTTTCTAACTCTTCTAAGACCCTATTATATAGATCTTCGGTTGTTACTGCTCTTACAATTTTTACACCACCTGGCAAATTTTCATTAACATTTGCCGCTATAAGAGTAACAGAAGCCCCAAACCTTCTTGCAACCTTAGCAAAAGCAATACCCATTTTGCCCGATGAGCCATTCGTGATAAATCTTACAGGGTCTATAAATTCCCTTGTTGCTCCACAAGTAACAAGAACTCTTAAGCCACTTAATTTTTTAGGAGATAATTCAACAAGTATTTCTTCTAAAATATATTCTGGCTCCTTTAACCTACCTTTACCCTTAGCAAGGTCGGCTAAAAATCCTTCGTCTGGTTCTATAATCCTGTAGCCATAGGACTTCAAGGTCTCGATGTTTTTTTGAGTTACAGGATGCAAAAACATATTCTCATTCATAGAAGGGGCAATAAGAATTGGTTTTTTTGAAGCAAGGAGTATTGTGAGAAGTAAACTGTCGGAAATACCGGAAGTTGCCTTTGCGATAAAATCAGCCGTTGCAGGCACTACCGCAATTACATCAGCCCACCTTGATAGATAAAGATGTATAGAAGAGCCTTCAACAACAGAAAACTGATCATCGTCAGTAAAAACTTCTTCAGCACCTAATGACAAAAAGGAAAAAGGAGCAACAAACTTTTCTCCGCCCCTTGTTATGACTACCTTTACTTTTAATCCTCTCTTTACAAGGAGCCTTAGAAGTTCTAAAGATTTATATGCTGCAACGCCACCTGTTACAGCAAGAAGAACTTTATTCTCTATTTTCGCTCTCCTTATTCAGAAGATATTCTTGTACTTTCCGAATAAAGTCTGCTGCATAAAATGGGTTATACACTGTAGGATTTAACTTGTACAACTTCTGCCCTTCATCAATAAGGACTTGTATTAACCTGTATTTGTTATCAATAACTTCTTTTAAAAGCCTTATGTACATTTCTGAATCTTGCATATCTTTCACCTCTTTTAAATTAAAAATATCTCAAATTATCTACGGCGTAAAAATATTTTATCAAAAATTTCAATATAGTCAATTTAAAAAGTTTTCTGCTTTTATTAAATATTCGTTATAATAGGGAGAAATGGAAAAGCATTTGTTCTTTTCAATAATAATACCTGCTCATAACGAAGAAAATTATATCTTACAAACCCTGAAAACTTTAGAAGGACTTGAATACCCTAAAGATAGATTTGAAGTTATTGTTGTTGAAAACGGTTCAATTGATCAAACATTCGCCTTAGTAAGTGAATTTAAGCAAAATACAACCCTTCCTTTAAAGACGATCAAACTTGATAGAAACGGCGTCTCTTATGCAAAAAATGTTGGGGCAAGCCTTGCTTCAGATGAATCAGAGTGGCTAATTTTCCTTGACGCAGATACACACCTTAAAAAAGATTTCTTGAAAGAATTAGAAGAAATAATTACAAAGAACGACAACCTTGTTATAATCGCAACATCGCTTAGACCTCTCGATAACTCTTTTAAAGCAAAAGCCTGGTTTTCTTTTTATAATTTTGGAAGATGGGTAAGTGAGAGTTCAATGTCTATTCAGATTGTAAGAAAGGATATTTTCGAAAGAATTAAATTCGACGAAACATTAACATTTAACGAAGACCTTACGCTTATAAAACAATCAAAAAAATTTGGAAAATTTTACTATATGTGGACAAACAATGTATTTACTTCAACAAGAAGATTTGACAAAGTTGGATATTTGAAACAGTTTTTAATATGGGTTTGGTGGAATATCATCCCATCAAGCAAGAGAAGGAAGATTAGTTATCCCGTCGTTAGATAGTTATGGTAAATAATCTCTTGGGTTAACAGGTGTCGATTTCCCCGTTTTAGGGTCGATCTTGTAAATAGAAAAGTGTAAGTGCGGACCTGTAGACCAACCTGTATTATCCGAATAAGCAATAATCTGACCTTGCTTCACTTCTTGTCCTTCTTTTACTGCAAAACTCTTAAGATGTGCATAAAGTGTTGAGAAATTTTGACCATGAGAAATAATAACTACATTACCATAACCTTCAAGCCATTTTGTTGCAATGACTTCTCCGGAGGCGGCAGCTTTAACAGGCGTGCCTGTTGGTATTCCAATATCAATCCCGTCATGAAATCTCCAGATATGCAGAATAGGGTGAAATCTCATTCCAAATTCAGATGTAATTGGACCTCTTGCAGGCCATATGAAATTGCCTGCATATATACCTTTCTTTCTCTGTTCCTCA
This sequence comes from Caldisericum sp., assembly GCA_022759145.1. Lineage (NCBI taxonomy): Bacteria > Pseudomonadati > Caldisericota > Caldisericia > Caldisericales > Caldisericaceae > Caldisericum > Caldisericum sp. The sequence continues at coordinate 43,186 of JAEMPV010000069.1, read as the reverse complement.
ATAAGTTTTTGAATTAATTCTTCTTCCTTTTCAATCTCTTCTTCAAGTTCGCTCTGTTTATACAATAGGTATGTTTTCTTCTCTTTCAAAGTTTCAAGTAACCTATTTTTCATATCGATTTCTTCAAGAAGGATATTTTCTTGTTCCTGTTTCTCTTTAAGAATAGATTCATATTCGCTTTTTGATTTCGACAACTGAGCTTTGTAACTTTCAAGCTGTGCTTTGTCAATCTCCGCCTGTTTCATCAATTTCTCAGTATAATCTGATATGTAACTTACGTAGGTTATCCTCTTGTAAACAGATTCTGGGTCATTGCCCTCGTAGAGAAGTTCAATCGGACTTATCGCAGTGAGCTTATATGAAAGATTAACCGCCTGTTCAAGTTCACTCTGTCTTTTTGCAATTTCCTTTTCTTTTTCTTTTATCTCGTTCTCCTTAAATGAAATCTGGTTGCTCAAGTCATCGATCTTTGCCTGAGTCTTCTTAATTTCTGCTTCAAGATAGTTAACCTCGCTTGTAAGGCTATCAACCAACGCATTAATCTCTTTTGTTGATTTATCAATGCTAACAATGTTTTTCTTTATTTGCTCAAGCTGTGCCTTGTATTGGGCAAGTTTCTTCTGTTCATCTTCAAGACCTGAACGGACATTTCCAGCACCAAAAAGCAATGTAATTAAAACTAAAATCGAGATGAATTTAACTTTATTCACTTTTACAAAATGAAATATACTTCTACTTAACATTTCTAAACCTCGAAATAGAAATAAGGCTTCCTATAAGAGAAGAAAAAACTGAAAAGGCAAGAATGTAGAATAGAGTTAGAGAAAAATTAATATTGTTAGAAACAGTTGCATAAGGGATGATACTTTGAACAATACCACTACTTAAAGCATTAACTTTATCAAGAAGATAATAAGAAATCCACCAGGACAAAAGGTTGAGAACGACTACAATTAAAATAAACGGTAGAAATGTAAATGTTGCGTCAGCGCCGATTAACCTTAAGACCCTTATATCATTTCTTCTGTAGTCAAGCAAAAGCGTCGTCGTGTTTTGAACGGTAAATATAAATTCGGCAAGAACAGCAAGCATAACTGAAACAAAAATAAGATAAACAACTTTTATTAAATCATTTATTTTATTTGCTGTATCTTCTGAAAATACAACAACATCAACCGTTTGTAAGTCCTTTATAATATCAGAAATTCGTCGCCCGAGAGTAATATCGCTTAATTCTACAGTTGCAGAATAAGGAAGGGGATTTTTATTAAGGCTATCAAGGATACCTTTGTACTGAGGGAATATCTTTGTAAATTCCTCTTTTGCTTGATCAGGTGTGGTCACTGTAACATGTTTAACTCCGTCAATTGCACTTATCGTTGAAATTGTCGAGTCCAAATCTGTGCTATTAAGGTTTTGTTTAAAAAATACAACAATTCGAACTTTTTCTTTAAGACTAAGCGAACTCTGAAAAAGTTTTGTGCCGATTATATAGGTTGAGCCAAGAGCAACCATACCAACAAGAAGCGAAAGCACTGTAATAATTGCAATCTTTTTTGTTTCCTTAAGCACAAGAAGAGTATGTCTTAATATATAGAGTATCCTATACATATTCTTTTCCCACTATCCTTCCTTTTTTTATTTTTATAATGCCTTTTGGTTTATTGCCAAATTCGATTAGATGATGAGTTGACATTATAACAGTTGTTCCACGCTCGTTAAGTGCCTCTACAAAATTTAAAACGGCTCTTGCGGTGTCAATATCAAGATTGCCCGTAGGCTCATCAAGAAGAAGTACTTCAGGCTCATAAATCAGGGCTCGTGCAATTGAAACCCTTTGTTTTTCCCCATAAGACAACTCTTTTACGAGTTTATACATTTTGTCTCTTAATCTTACTTCGCTCAGTGCACCTTCAACCTTGTTGTGAATTTCTTTAAATCCAACGCCTTTAAATTGCAAAGGTAAAGAGACATTGTCAAATACAGTTCTATCCTCTATTAAAGTTAAATCCTGAAAGGCAAAACCAATTTTCCTTCTCAAAAGCGTTTTGTTGTATTTGAGAACATTCTCATTCTCGAAAAGCACTTCACCTTCTGTTGGCTCTTCATCTCCTCTTATTATCTTCAAAAGTGTCGTTTTGCCCGCACCTGATTCCCCCATAAGTATAACAAAATCGCCCTTGTTAAATTTTAAGTTTACCTTATCAAGAGCAATAGTTCCATTTGGATAAATTTTTGAAACATTTCTTAACTCAATCATAGCCTCTCCTTCGGCGATTTAAAACCCTGCCCTATTATTTCAGAGGAATCACCAACAATTGTGAAAGACTCGGGATCGGTCTCTACAACAATACGTTTCACCTTCATAACCTCTGTATGTAAAACTGCTACTAAAAGAAGATCTCTTGGTTCATTTGTATAGCCACCTCTTACTTCAAATTCTGTTACTCCTCGTCCAATTTCTTCAAAAATCCTCTTTTTAATTTCCCCACCTTTTTTGGTTATTATAAACAGAACTTTATATGATAAAAATCCTTCCTGCGCAAGGTCAATTGCATAGTTAGAAACAAGTTCTGCAATAATAGAATAGAGAGGAATATTTATGTCTTTGAATACAAAGCCAGAAGCAATAATAATCAAAACATCCACAACCATCAATGCTTGACCAAAAGGGAGACCCGTAAAGTCATAGATTAACTGTGCAAGCAAATCAGTACCACCAGTCGATGCATAAAAACGAAAAACAAGTCCGATACCTGCACCCATAAGGAAGCCACCATAAAGAGCGGCAAGCATTGGGTCAGTGTTAAAGACAGGCAAAAAGGGTGCAAGGATATCAATCAAAATAGAGGAAAGAATTGTTCCAAGGATTGTCCCAAAGAAAAATTTAAGCCCGATCCTTCGCAATCCCAAAATTAAAAGAGGAATATTCATTAAAACAACAGTTGTACCTACCTTCAAGAGTGGGATATAGTGGTTTAAAATAATAGCAATACCTATAAAACCACCTGGTGCTATGTGGTTTGGCTGAATAAAAATATCGATAGCAATCGCATATATTAAAGATCCAATAAAGATACCCAAAACTTCTTTAAAAGTTTCAAAGATTCTATTTCTTTGATTTAAGGTAAGCCCAGATGAACTCATCAAGTTCTCCTTCTAAAACTTCGGTGACATTTCCAATTTCAACGCCAGTCCTGTGGTCTTTAACGAGTTTGTATGGTTGCAGGACATAGGAACGAATTTCATTTCCCCACTCAATAGAGCGAAATTCACCCTTAATACCCTTTAATGTTTCTTCCTGCTTTTTCTTTTCAAGAAGAAGCAATCTTGATTTTAAAATCTTCAAAGCCATTGCCTTGTTCTGCGATTGGGAGCGTTCGTCCTGGCAGGTTGCGGTTATACCTGTCGGAATATGGGTTATTCTTACGGCTGTTTCTACTTTTTGAACATTCTGTCCGCCATGACCGCTTGCTCTAAATATCTCAATCTTAAGGTCTTTTTCATCAATCTCAACATCTTCAACATCCCCTAAATCAGGAACAACCTCAACAAGTGCAAATGAGGTGTGTCTTCTCTTGTTTGCATCAAAGGGAGATATACGGACAAGCCTATGAACTCCTGACTCTCCCTTGAGAAGTCCGTATACGAACTCTCCTTTGACATAGACTGTCGCACTTTTAATACCTGCTTCTTCACCAACTGTTTGGTCGATTATTTTTGCTTCAAACCCTTTTTTCTCAAAAAATCTTAAGTACATTTTAAGAAGCATCTCTGTCCAGTCCTGTGCATCCACACCGCCTGCGCCTGCAGAAAAGGAAACAAAAGCATTAAGATCGTCGTAAGGGTCATTTAAGAACCTCTCTATTTCAAACTCTTTTGCAAGATTATTCGCATTTTTCAAAAACTCTCTAAGTTCATTATCAAGGTGCTCTTCGGACTCTTCATAAAGTTCAAGCATGGTTTCAAGATCGTTTTTCAAGTTTTCGAGTTCTTTGAATTTTGAAACCTCTTTTTTTGTTATTGATAGAAGTTTTAGAATCTCTTTTGACTGTGGATCCTTCCAAAAATCAGGATTAACCGTCCTTGATTCAATATCTTTAATTTTTTGTTCCCGCTCTTTTAGCCATTCGGGGTCAAGGAGAGAATTTATTTTCTCAATTGTTTCTAATGCTTCTCTCTTTGTTTCGTCTGTTATCATCTTTTCTTTTTCTTGTGTTCTTCTTTTTTATTATCCTTCGGCTCTTCTTTCGAAAGTTCCACTCTATAGAGCATAAAAACAGTATCGTATTTAATCCTATCAAGCATAGCATCAAAAAGAGCTCTGCTTTCTATCTGGTATTCAAGAAGTGGATCTTTTTGTCCATAGGCACGCAAACCGATACCCTCTTTTAATTCGTCCATGGCATAAAGGTGGTCTTTCCAATTTGAGTCAATATTCCTTAAAAGAAGGTACTTTTCCACATTTCTCATTATTTCTGGTGTGAAACGCATTTCTTTTTCTTCATATAGTTTTAGGGCAAGATCTTCTACGCTTTCAATCAACGCTTCTCTTTTTATAGTGTTAGCATTTTCAAGTTTGATATTTCTTCCCAAAAGGTTACTTAATGCTTTTTCAAGTTCTGACCGTCTATCATCATCAAGTTCATCCTCAACAAAGTGGGCGGAAATGGTAACACGTATAACTTCTTTTATCATATCTATTATCTCTTCTCTTATGGATGGCTCTTTCAATATTTTTTCTCTTTCCTTATAAATAACTTCCCTCTGTTTTTCAAGAACATTATCATAATCAAGAAGATTTTTTCTGATGCTAAAGTTATATGCTTCAACCTTCTTTTGAGCATTTTCAATTATACGAGATAATAAAGGATGTTCGATAGGCTCATCTTCGTCAACTTTAAGAGTTGTTAAGAGGCTTTTCACCTGGTCTCCGCCAAAAAGCCTCATCAATTCATCCTCAAGAGACAAATAGAACTGAGACTCTCCTGGGTCTCCCTGCCTTCCTGAACGTCCTCTCAATTGATTATCGATTCTTCTTGCCTCATGCCGCTCAGTTCCAAGTATAAAAAGGCCACCTAATTCGGCAACGCCTTCTCCAAGTTTTATATCGACACCACGTCCTGCCATATTTGTTGCAATCGTAACAGCCTTGTATTGCCCTGCGTCCTTAATAATTTCGGCTTCTCTTTCATGGTATTTTGCGTTAAGCACATTATGTGGAATGCCCACTCTCTTTAGCATTTTCGATAATCTTTCGGATTTTTCAATCGAGCGAGTCCCTACAAGGACAGGCTGTCCCTTTTTGTAAAGTTCCTCTATCTTTTTAACAATCGCCCTGAACTTCGCATCTTCTGTTTTAAAAACAACATCTGGATGGTCGATTCTTATAACAGGTTTGTTTGTTGGAATAACATAAACATCAAGGTTATATATTTCCTTGAATTCTCTTGCTTCGGTTAGAGCAGTACCTGTCATACCTGCAAGTTTTTTGTACATCCTGAAATAATTCTGGAAAGTTATTGTTGCAAGTGTCTGGTTTTCACTTTGGACTCTTAAACCTTCTTTTGCCTCAATTGCCTGGTGCAAGCCGTCGCTATAACGTCTCCCAAACATAAGCCTTCCGGTGAACTCGTCAACAATGATAACTTCACCATCTTTTACAATGTAATCAACATCTCTATGGAAAAATTCCTTAGCTTTCAGAGCCTGGTTTATGTGCTTAACTAAATCTACGAATCTTTCATCATAAAGATTATCAATACGAAGCATCTTTTCAATTTTCTTAACACCATCTTGCGTAAGAGATGCTGTTTTTAATTTTTCGTCCGTTTCGTAATCGATATCCTTTATAAGATTATCTGCTACCTTTTTTGCAACATAGTACATTTCGGTTGATTCTTCTGCAGGACCTGAAATTATCAAAGGAGTTCGTGCTTCATCTATAAGGATGCTATCAACTTCGTCTACAATTGCATAGTAGAGTTCGCGTTGCACCATATCGAGAGGAGAAACAACAAGGTGATCTCTTAGATAGTCGAAACCAAACTCGTTGTTTGTGCCGTAAGTTACATCTGCAAGATAAGCTTCTTTTCTTGAACAAGGCACAAGCTTAGTTGTAAATTTTTCTCTATCGTCCCATTCAACAAGAAAGGCTTCTTCATGCTGGATTACTCCAACTTTAAGACCTAAGAACTTGTAAATGGGTCCCATCCACAGAGCATCTCTTTTTGCAAGGTAGTCATTCACGGTAACAAGATGTCCGCCGTGACCAACAAGCGCATTAAGATACAAAGGAAGTGTTGCAACGAGAGTTTTTCCTTCACCTGTCTTCATCTCTGCAATACCACCGTGAAAGAGGACAAGCCCTCCGAGAAGTTGGACATCAAAGTGCCTCATGCCAAGAGTGCGCTTTGCAACCTCCCTAACAACCGCAAATGCCTCTACAAGAATATCAGAGGTCGTCTCTCCTTTTCCAAGCCTTTCCTTAAACTCTTCCGTCTTTTTTGCTAATTCTTCATTAGAAAGAAGAGAAATAGAAGCTTCCGCCTCATTTATCTTTTGAACTGTATCCCAGTATTTTTTGAGGTTCCTTTTAACTGGGTCTAAGAAATCTAAAAGCATATTATCAGTATTATTGCGGCTTAATTAAACCGTAATTACCGTCCTTTCTTCTATACAAAACATTTATTTCGTTTGTCTCTTCGTCTCTAAAGATAAAGAAATCGTGCCCTAAAAGTTCAATCTGAAGTACTGCTTCTTCTATACTCATCGGCTTTACAGGGAATGTTTTAACTTTCGTTATTTTAGGAAACTCACTTTCCTCTTCTTCAATGCTACCAAAGAGTTCCTCCTTGGGTATTCGCTTCTCACCTTTTAACCTGTCTCTTAGTTTCTTTACCTGTGTTTCAAGTTTCTCAACAACATTATCAAGTGCTTCATCAATTAGAGATCCCTTACCAACTCCTCTTATTATCTTTTGAGAAGCAAAAATCGTTACTTCCAATTCAAAAACACCTCTAACCTTATTAATCACTACATTTGCTTGCTGGATGTTGTCGAAGTATTTCTCTAACTTTCCAATTTTCTTCTTGATTTCTTCCTCTGTATACTCTGGTAATTTTTCAATACCCTTTGCTGTAATTGTTATCTCCATTTTATCTTACCTCCTTACTTAAGTATATTATATTATTCGATTTTTTTCAAACCTTCACTTATAGACTCGCCTTATTCGTTTGTTTAGCCTTGTTAGAATTTCGTAAGGGATTGTATTCGATAATGTTGCAAATTCCTCCATAGTGATTTTATTTTCACCCTGGGTGCCGATAATTATAACCTCGTTTCCAGGGTGAATGTATGGGAAACCAGTTACATCAATCATCATCATATCCATTGTCACCGTGCCAACAATTGGAGCCTTCAATCCTTTAACAAGAACATACCCACGGTTAGAAAGATTACGGGGAATACAATCTGCATATCCTATTGGAACAGTTGCTATAAGTGATTTCTTTTCTGTGATATATGTCCCACCATAACTTATTTTTTCACCTTTCTCGTACTCTGTAACTTTAACAATCCTTGTCTTAATAGAGATTGCCTCTTGAAAATCGTTAATGATTGTAATCTTCTGAGGGTTTGGGGAAATGCCGTAAAGCAAAATACCAGATCTTACTGTATTGTAATAAGCACTTCTAAAGTTTAAAATCGCAGCACTATTTGCCGCATGAATAATCGGGGGCAATGCCTGTTTCTGCTTAAGATAATCCAGCACATCGTTAAAACGTTTTATCTGAAGATTGGTAAATTCGATATCAGAGTCTGCTGATGCAAAATGAGTGTATATTCCTTCAACATAAATGTTTTTCATTTTACTTAATTCATCAAAAACATAAGGCGCCTCGCTTACTGAAATTCCAAGCCTATGCATACCCGTGTCAACCTTCACATGTATTCTAAGCGGCAACTCAGACTCGTACTCCTTTAAACGCTTTATAAAATCTTTGTCAAAAAGAGTAATACGAATTTCATTAAGTGAAGCTAAGTGAAGTTTCCTCGTATCAACATACCCGAGTACAAGGATCGGCTTACTGATTTGAACTTCACGCAAGAACAGTGCTTCTTCCATTGAGGCAACCGCAAAGGCGTATGCGCCTGCATCTTCAAGAGCCTTTGCAATTCTTGCTGCACCAAGCCCATATGCATCTGCTTTCACAACGCAAATAACATTAGAAGATGTTTTCTCCTTTATCTTAAGAAAATTGTTCTTAATTTTACCCAAATCGACTTCTACCCAGGTGGGTCTATTCATCTCTATTTCGTTTTCCATAAATAACTCCTTGCAAAATCACAATAAAAGTATATCATTATATTGTGAAAAAACAATGAACATATTAATTACAAATGACGATAGTATTGAATCAGAAGGAATAAAAATACTCGCAAAATATCTTGCAAGTTTGGGGAATATTTTTATTGTTGCCCCTCAAAAACCGCAAAGTGCTGGAAGTCATGCAACTACACTTCATAAACCTCTTCGCATCGAAAAGTACCCCTTGGGCATTGGCGAGGTTTCCTCGTATAGAGTATCAGGAACACCTGCAGATTGTGTCCTTCTTGCAATAGATGTAATTGTTAAGGATAACATTGATATAGTTGTTTCTGGAATTAATAGAGGACCAAACCTTGGAGATGATATTATATACTCTGGAACAGTTGCAGGCGCAAGAGAAGGTGCAATAAACAATAAGCTTTCTTTTGCAATTTCTGTAAACGATTTTGAAAATCCTAATTTTGAATTAGCAGCAAGTAAGTCAGTAGAAATAATCGAAAAACTCTCAAAGATAGTAAAAAATACAAGCACATACTTCAATATAAATTTCCCCAACAAGAACGAGATAAAAGGAATAAAATTCGCAAGGTTATCAAGAAGAAGATATAGAGATAGGGTTCTAATTGGAAAAGATCCTTTTGGTAAAGAATTCTACTGGATTGGTGGAGTGTTAGATGATCCGTATGAAGAAGGAACCGATTCTAAATTCATAAAGGAGGGCTACGCTACAATAACCCCCCTCCTTATAGATCAAACAGATTATAAAACCTTACAAGAACTTTCTAATATATCGCTTTTTTAAACAACGATTATTTCATGAGGCAAATTAATTAGATTCTCTACTGAATCTTCCCTTACTATTACTGTATCTTCGATTCGTAAACCAAATTTCCCTGCAAAATAGACACCCGGTTCAATTGTAATTACCATATTTTTTGAAAGAGTATATTTAGACCTTGCATTCACATAGGGAAGTTCGTGTATTTCAAGACCAACACCATGCCCGAGGCCATGTGTGAAGTAAGTACCATATCCATGGTCATTAAGGAAATCCCTAACCACCTTATCGACATCAGCGGCACGGACACCCTCCTTTGCATACGCTCTTCCTAATTCCTGCGATTCCTTTAAAACATCATAAACTTTTTTTACTTCATCTTCAACTTCTCCAATTGAAACAATTCTTGTTGTGTCTGAAGCAAAACCTTCAAAAAATACACCAAAGTCAAAAACAATTGGCTCATGGGCTTTCACGGTCTTTTTCGAAGCAACACCATGAGGGAGTGAGCCTCTTTCGCCTGATGCAACAATAGTATCAAAAGAAGGCTTTTCGCCGCCAAATTTCTTAAAGCGGTATTCAAGTTCTGATGCAATATCGAGTTCCGAGACTCCTTCTTTTAGAAGTTTAATTGTTTCAAGGAATGCTTTCGTAGAAATATCACATGCGGTCCTAATTTTTTCAAGTTCCCAATCATCTTTAATCATCCTTAATTCCTCAACGAAATCAGTTGTTGGAACGAGAACAAGAAAGCCCAAACCCATAAGCATCCTGTAAAGGTTAAAAGGAATTTTCTCCTCAATTGCAAGAAAGTGGACTCTCTCTCTAACAAGAAGTGGATTTAACGCATCCTTAAGATTAGACCATTCGATTACTTCAACTCCAGCGGATATCTCTTTCTGTGCTTGTTCTGTAAAACGGGAATCAACAAGCAAATAAATTTTGGGTGGAGCAACAACCGCAAAACCTTCTTCCCCTGTAAAGTGGGTAATATATCGCACATTTTGGATTTTACTCACAAAAAGTGCATCAACATTAGCGTTGCCAATTTTTTCGAAAAGTTTTTGCACATTGTCCTCCTTATTCGAATGGGTTACGTTTGCCAAGGGTATTTTCAGGTGGAATTAAAGTAGGGACCTGTAAAGTCCTATTTTGAATTTGCTTATCTACAAATTCAATATTTCCTCTTTTTACCTTCGGCAAGGTTACATTTTTCACTTCTTGTACCTTAAAAATATGCGGCAGTAATAAATTCCACGCTACAAATACTACGACAATAAACAAAATTATTACGATTGTCTCTTTCGAAATTCGAAGAGACTTTTTTGCGGTTTTTTCTTTCTCATCTGTCTTTGCCATGGTTATCACTTCCTTTGTGAAAGGTTTATAGTACCTTTTACATTTGCAATATATTTTTTTGCACCACTTTGATCAGTTACTTTTGAAATTGTTAACTGCGTTATCGTTACAATCTGTGGATAATTATCCTTAAGTAATCTATTAAAAGCAGTAATGTTATCATAATTTGGCGCTTCGTATGAGAGTGAGAAAGAAGGCATTGCATTCTGTGTCTCTGTGTTCTTATCAAAATTGAGGTTTGTTATCTTACCTCCGCTTTTATTGGCAATTGCAACAAACTCCTCGGAAAAAAGAAATTCGTCGCTTTGAGGGGGCAAAATTTGCTTAAGTGTCGCAAGTCTTTCGTTATAAGTGCTTATTTCCCTCTCAATAGAACTAAGCCTTTCCTGTGCAAGTAAAAGAAGGTTTAGATGTTCTTCAGCTTCCGCTATTTGGTCATTTAGAGCCTTAATTTCATCAATCTTTGGCACTACTACATACATGTAAAACAAGACAGCAATTACTACAAATAGAATAACTGCAATTATCATTTTTGTACTGATATTAAAACTCATTGGTTTGTTTAAGGTTCCTTCTTTCATTTCCCCATCCCCTTCCATTGAAATGAAATTGTAAATGTTACATAGTTAGGTGAATTTGGAACTTTTACATACGGGATATTGTACTGATCAACCGTGAGATTCACAATGTTAGGATTTTGAGATAAACCATTCACAGTCCATGCAAGGTGTTGAAGATCAGTAGTATGTCCTACAATTTGCACAATTTTTTTATCCTGATCAACATTCAAGTTCTCTATAACTGTCTCTTTTGGTATCGAACTTGCTATATCAAGTAGCAAATTATTGAAATCAATCTGCGTATTTACAAGTTTCTCTATTGTTGTTTCATAATAGAACACATCATCGTCAAGTTTATTCCTCAAGTTCAATGTGTCCTCAACCTTCTTAAGAGATGCGATACGTGTATTTAGATCATTAAGATATCGGTTTTTATTATAAGCTTCGTAGTAAAGACTTGCATAAATAATTGCAAAGATTAAAAGAAGAACAATACCAATGTTTATTATGGTTCTAGTTTCTCTGTCAATCGATCTTTTTATCCTCTTTTTATGAGGCAAAAGATTTATTTCAATATCATAAAAATCCAATTTTGTTTCCATAAATTCACCTCACTTTTTTCTTGCTAATTCTTTCTTTTTCTTCGCAACCTGATGTTCTTTCAGTGCAAGACCCGTTGCAATTGCAAACATAGGTGCCATCTCATAGAGATACTCCTTTGTAAAGAGATTGGGGTCGTATTTTGCAATATCAGCAAATAATCTGTTTACAACTGATGGGAAACCTGTTGTCTCTTCAATATACTGGTCAATATTCTTGGAGTTGGCAGTTCCTCCTTCAAGGATTATTGTCACTTCAGCCACCTTACCCTCATTATACTTTGCAAAATAGTAACTAATGGATCTTCTAATTTCGAGTGAAAGTTCGTTAAGGTCTTCCTCAACAGCTTTAAATATTTGTGAGTCCTTGTTTGCTAAATCAAGTTCTTCACGTTTCTTATTTTCTGCAAGTTTTGAATCAATCCCAAAGTAATAAGCAATTTTATCGGTTAGCCTCTTTCCACCCCACGGAATAACCCTCGAAAAACGCACAAGCCCTTTATCTACCATATTAATAGAGGTATAATTGTGACCGATATTAATCGCAGCGATAACCCTCTCGGAGTCTTTTGAAAATTCACCAAGATACCTTAAAAGCCTTAACATAGAGAATGCTTCAACTTCAATAGTTACAAGTTCAAGATTGAGACTCTTAAAAAGTTGAGCAGTAGTTTCTATAACTTCGATCGGAGCAGCAGCAAAAAGAATATAAAGTTTTTCTGCATTCCCTTCTTTCACCTTGCTTAATACCTGATAATCAAATGCCATTTTGTCGATTGGAGCAGGAAGAATTTTCTCAACCTCCCATTTGATTGCTTCGTGAAGTTCTTGCGGGGGAAGATCATCCATAATGAGTTCTTTAACGGTCACAAGTTTACCTGAAACATTTGTAGCAACCCTATTCCCAATAAACGAGTATATACTCATAAGTTGCTGCAGAATTTCCCTCATCTCGTCAAATTTTTCAATTTTTCCCTCAACTATAGCACCTTCAGGCGTATCAACCACGCCAAAATTAACAAGTTTGAGATCGTTTCCTTTTCTTTCAAACTGCGCCATCTTTACATAACCCGACCCTAAATCTACTCCAATAATTGGCGTTTTACTTCTTGCAAAAATACCCATAAGAACCTCCTCAAAAACATTCTAAAACAAATTTAAATAAAATGCAATAATATAATTTCCAAAAAATATTGCAAGGATAGAGGCAATAGCCATATAAGGGACAAAAGGAATTTGTGTTTTCCCACCCTTTTTACTTACAAGCATAATTAAAATCCCAACAATTGCACCTATAAAAAAAGAGAGGAGGAAGGCAACAATCCCTAATCTTAAACCGAGAAATGCCCCAATCATAATACCCGCCGTTAAATCACCTTCTCCCATACCACCCTCTTTATAAAAGATTTTAGAAATTATAATTATAAGAAAAAACAGAACAGCATAAAAAATAACACCAAAAATAGTATCCTTTAAATTGTGAAGAGCCCCAAACAAGAAACCAACCAAAGCCCCGGGGATAACAACAGAATCAAAAACCACTCCTTCAAATAGATCTATAAATGCAACAACAATTAGAAAAGAAATAAAGATAATGTATTTAAAGGTAAGAAGCGAAAAGCCAAATTTCAAGTATATTAAAGCAAAAAGGATACCAGTAAGGCCTTCAATAGTAGGATAAATAGGAGAAATTTTTGCCCCACAGTACCTGCATTTACCTTTTAAGAAAATATAACTAACTATCGGAATTAAGTCAGAACTTGATAGTTTATGGCCGCACTTTGGACAATGTGACTGCGGAAAGATAAGAGACTCGTGACGAGGCAATCTATAAATAACCACATTAAGGAAAGAGCCAACAACCGAACCGAGAATAAAAAACAAAATTCCGCCAAGAATTCGATAATAATCTAAAAAAAGTAAAAGCGTATCCATAATCAAATTATACTAAAAAATGAAATTTGTTATAATATACAAGGAGAGAGGTGAAAAATGAATAATAAAAATTATATTTATTTTCCGTTTGAATTTACCATTTTAATTATCTTGTTTGCACTTTTCCTTCTTCTTTATCCACTTTTCTTTCTTATTTTTGCAGGAGGTGTAGTCGATGCCTTTGCAAGACTTGGCTTTAGCCCTGTAACTGGAACCCTTGTATTTCTCATGTCTCTTTTTGGTAGTGCAATAAATATTCCCGTTACAAAAATTACATCGCACAATCCGATTGTTACCGAAAAAGTTATTTACTTTTATGGAATTCCTTATAGAATCCCTTTCGTTTCTGAACAAACGACGGTTGTAGCAGTTAACTTTGGTGGAGCAGTAATCCCGACTATTATTTCTATCTATGAGTTTTTAAGGCTTATTTCTTTCGGTCTTGTTAACATAGCACTTCTTACGATTTTGGGCATCGTAATTGTATCAATTGTTGTACACTCTTTTGCAAAACCAGTTAAAGGGTTGGGAATTGCTGTTCCATTCTTTATTCCACCTATTATAACTGCAATTGTTGCATTAATTCTTTCAAGGCATTATACACCGATTGTCGCATACATAAGTGGAACACTTGGGACTCTAATTGGCGCAGACCTATTGAATCTTGACAAAGTCTCTGAGTTAGGGGCACCAGTTGTAAGTATTGGAGGTGCAGGAACTTTCGATGGTGTATTCCTTACAGGCATATTCTCAACATTGCTTGTATAAGGAGGTTTTGTGGAAATAACAGTTGCAGAAATACTTCAATCTTTAATTGCAGGGTTTGTGTCGTTTGTTTCTCCGTGTGTCCTTCCGCTTATCCCTGCTTACATTTCCTACATTTCAGGCGAAACACTAACAGACCTTAAGGAAGGTAGCGTAAACACAAAAAAACTTTTAGTAAATTCAATTGCGTTTGTATTGGGATTTTCTGTTGTATTTATCTTTTTAGGTGCGACTGCAACATTTATAGGCAAGTTCTTTTCAAGAAATAAAAAAATGTTCGAAGTAATCGCAGGATTTATAATCATTATTTTTGGATTACATACAGCCCAAATAGTAAGATTTAACTTCCTTAGCTATGAGAAAAAGATGAAAGTAAGTACAACTGCTCCAACGCTAATAAAGGCATTCTTAATGGGATTTGCTTTTAGTTTTGGCTGGACACCATGTGTGGGACCCATTCTTGGAACTATTCTTATTATGGCAGGAACACATTCTCAGGTTACTCAGGGAATAATACTTCTTACATTTTACTCTCTGGGCTTAGGGGTTCCTTTTGTTTTAACTGCCCTTGCTATAAACAAGTTTTTCTCAGCCTTTAAATCCATAAAGAAATACTTTGGACAAATAGAAATGTTTGCGGGGTTGCTCATAATAGGAATAGGCTTTGCGCTTATATTTGGACTTGGACTTCACTCTGAATATATCATTGCTTCAATTCTTGTGTCAGTAGGTTTTGCATTTTTATCGGTTAAAAAAGTTAGTATTTCTGATATAATAGGGCTTGTCCTTCTTTTTAGTGCAATATACTTTGCAATTGGAATTAAGTTTATAGAAAACGGGAATATTAATTTAAGTTTAATTCCTTTTATGCTTTTATTAATAGTAGGAATAATTTCAATGTATAAGGTAGGTAAAAATTATGAGTGAGTTAAGAAAGCACAAAATTGAATCGGCTATTTTAAGGGAAGTATCAACATATATGCATTCCCTTGATGACCCATTACTTAAAAGCATTACCATTACACATGTAGAAGTGTCCGATGACCTAAGATATGCAAAAATTTTCTACACAATCATAGGACACGAAAACGAGGAAGAAGAGATTAAAGAGAGGCTCATTAAGGCAACTCGAAGAATTCAGAGGGATGTTGCCCAAAGACTAAAGAATATGAAATTTGTGCCTTTGCTGAATTTTCACTTTGACCTCTCAATTCAAAAGGGAAACAAAGTCCTCGAAATTTTAGAGGAAGTTGAAAAGGAGTTAAAGGAAAAAGGAGAGGACAGTGGAGAGCCTTAAGGAAATAGAAAACATAATAAAAACATTTAACTCTTTTTTGCTAACGACTCATATAAATGCAGACGGAGATGCAATAGGTTCCATTCTTGGACTTGGACAATCATTAGAACATCTTAGGAAGCATGTTTTTTATCTTGTTCCAGGTGAACCTTCCCAAAAATTCTCTTTTCTAAAAGGATTTGAAAATATTAACAAAAACTTAGAAGGTATAAATGAAGTTGAAGTTTTATTGATACTTGATGCACCAAATATTGATAGGGTTGAAGGCTTTAACTTTAGCCTTGGAAACTATAAGAAGATTGTTAGAATCGACCACCATATAAGTGATGAAAATATGTCCCATGTAAAATATGTAAAAGTTGGATACCCATCAACTACCTGTCTCGTTTTTGAAACAATTTCCGAATTGAACCTTCCCATAAACGAAGATATAGCAAATGCACTTTACACAGGGCTTCTTGCCGATACAGGCTCTTTTAGATTCAACAATACAAGCGATGTTGCATTCGAAGTTGCAAAGGAACTTGTTAAATTGGGAGCAAAACCATATTTTATTTCCCATATGGTCTACGAGATGGAAAACCTTGCGCATCTTAAACTTCTTGGTCTTGCGCTTCTGCGCCTTGAAGTCTATGATAAATTGGGTTTTTCATATGTAACTCAGGAGGATTTTAAGAAGTATAACGCTACTGAAGACGATACTGAGGGAATTGTTGACTACCTTAGGAAGGAGAAAGACATAGAAGTTGTACTCTTCCTAAGGGAACTAAAAGAAGGTGGATTCAAGGGAAGTTTAAGAAGTAAAAACCACATAGATGTAAGAAAAATTGCAGAATACTTTGGTGGAGGAGGACATAAAGAGGCTTCTGGATTCAAGTCTAACCTATCTATGGAAGAAATTCTAAGGATTATTCACGACAAAATAACAAATGAAGAAAAAAGTTTTATTTGATGTATTAATCTTTTTATTGATAGCCTTGTTTATTTATTTTGCAGGCTTTAGAAATAAAATTAGTCCTTACAACACAAATCCAATTGCAGTAATTTACCTTGAGGGAACAATCGGAGAAAATTACGGAAATACTTTTAATTCAAAGGATGTTGAGAAAATCCTTACAGAAATTGAAGACTTACATCCTAAAGGAGTTATTTTAAGAATTTCAAGCCCCGGTGGAACAGTTTATGAGACAGACAGAATCTACAATCTTATAAAAAACTTTAAACAGAAAAACAATATAAAAGTGTATGTCTCTATGGGTGAAGTGTGCGCTTCGGGTGGATATTATATTTCTATGGCAGGAGACCGCATTTATGCGGAACCTTTAACTGAAACAGGTAGCATTGGTGTTATAATGAATCTCGTAAATTATGAGGAACTTCTCAACAAAATTGGTATTAATATCATTACAATAAAAAGTGGAAAGTTTAAAGACATTGGGTCTCCCTATAGAGAACTTTCAAAAGAAGAGCTAGAGATGTTTGAGAATATGATTAATGAATTATATGAAAAATTCATACTTGTTGTAAAAGGCGGAAGAAAAAACCTGGATGAAAAAACCATTAGGAATTTAGCACAGGGGCAAATATATCTTGGAGAAGATGCATACAAACTTGGACTCGTTGATAAAATAGGTACACTTGACGACGCAATAAATGACCTTAAGAGTGATCTTAATTTGAAGAGCATCACTATAAAGGAATATAGAATTCAAAAGTCATTTTGGGAGAACTTTTTAAGTATTGCATCCAAAGTGCTAACGCAGTATAAGAATCCCTCAGAAACAATATTTGAATACAAATTTACCGCTTACTAAGGAGAAAAGTATGATTATCGAAATGATTATTAAAGTTATAAGATCCCCCAAAAAAGCATTTGAAGAAGAAATAGGAAATCTTACATTTTTTCTTTTCATGTTTTTAAATGGAGCGATTCTTTATCTATATTCAATTGCATTTGTAAAGTTTGGACTGAAATCAATTGAAAAAAGCCTTCCGGATATTTTTAGTGGTGTGGGAGATACTCTCACCGGTCTTGTTACTGCTCCAAAATTCCTGTACCTCTCTCTTCTTATACCATTTCTCACCTTACTAATTTCATCATCTCTTTATGATATGCTTGCACAGATCATTTTTAAAAGAAGTAATGGCACGAAACTTATGAAAAACCTTGCGTTTGCATCAACCCCACTGATGCTATTGAGACTTATCTATGTTGTCCTTTCATTCTTCAATGTGATGATTTTCAGTGAAATAAGTATACTCTTTCTTATCTGGGAAGTTGTGTTATTTATCATTGCGATAAGTAAGACTTACGACATTGAAACTACAAAAGCAAATTTTCTTTTCTTTACTCCGTACATAATAATCATTCTTATCCTAATTCCTGCTATAATATAGCCTATGAAAGAAAACTACTTGAAGGACCTTAATCCTGCCCAGCTTGAGGCAGTAACTTACGTTGATGGACCGCTTCTTGTTTACGCAGGAGCAGGGTCTGGAAAAACAAAAGTGATAACCTACAAAATTGCCTATCTTATTGATGCAATTGCAATAAGACCATCGCAGATCCTTGCCGTTACATTTACAAACAAGGCAGCCCAGGAAATGAAAGAAAGAACCGAACAAATAATTGGAGAAGAAATAAACGATCTTTTTATAGGAACATTCCACTCGATCTGTGCAAAAATATTAAGAAGAGAAATAAAATTTTTAGGATACAAGGAGAATTTCTCAATTCTTGACGAAGATGATTCAACAAATGTAATCAAGGATATAATGAAGGACTTAAATTTAGACCCAAAGTACATTAACCCAAACGAGGTAAAAAATTATATTTCAAAGGCAAAAATGAACTTAATCGATGCAAATAATTTCAGTTTCGGCGACTATTTTGAAGAGGTTGTTGCAAAAATTTATAAGAAATACGAGCGCACGCTTAAAGAGAACAATGCACTTGATTTTGACGACCTCATAATGCTTACTATAAAACTTTTTAAGGAAAACCCGCAAGTTTTATACTTCTATCAGACGAAATTCAAACATATCCTTGTTGATGAATACCAAGATGTTAATCGAATGCAATATGAATTTGTAAAGTTGCTCACAGAGAAGACAAGAAAATTTACCCTCGTGGGAGATGACGATCAGAGTATATATTCATTTAGAGGAGCAAGTTCCGAGTTTATAGATAAAATTTACGAGGATTTTGAGGACCTGAAAGTAATTAAACTGGAAAAGAATTACAGATCTCCTCAGGAAATTTTAGATATCGCAAACAGACTTATAAAACACAACAAAAGGCGCACCGAAAAAGAACTATTTTCTGACATAAGCATTAATGATGCAATAAGTTTTTACGAAGCACTCGACGAATTAGACGAAGCAAGATTTGTAGTAAATAAGATTATCGAGCTGAAGGAAGAAAAAGGCTATAAAAATAGAGATTTTGCAATTCTCTACAGAACAAATTTCCAATCGAGAGCATTCGAAGAGTATCTCTTGCAGCAAGGAATTCCTTATCAGGTAATCGGCGGGCAGAAGTTTTACGGAAGAGCAGAAATAAAAGATATAATTGCTTACCTTGCACTTATAAACAATCCAAGCGACAATATAAGTTTCAAAAGAATTGTTAATACTCCACCAAGAAAAATTGGAGAAAAAACTATTGAAGAGTTAGGGCGTATCGCAGAAGAAAAAGGTAAATCGCTTTTTTCTGCAATAGAAGACTACCTCAAAGAAAAAGAATCGAAGCCTTTAAAAGAGTTTTATGAATTAATAAATGAATTAAGAGAACTATCCAATACCCTACCACTTCCAAGATTCGTGGAAGAGGTTATTTCGAAGGTAAAATACTTAAAGTATCTTGAAGAAAAATTCAAAGCAGATGCCTATGAAAGAATCGAAAATATAAAAGAATTTGAAAATATGGTTGTAAATTTCGTAAGAGAAACTGAAGATGCAGACCTATCCTCGCTTCTTACGCAGATTTCTTTAATAACAAGTGTTGACGAAACGAAGGATGAAGATAGGGTATCTCTTATGACCTTACACTCTGCAAAAGGTCTTGAATTCCCTGTTGTGTTCCTCGTAGGATTAGAGGAGGGTTTATTGCCACATTTTAGGTCTCTTGAAACAACCAAAGACATAGAGGAAGAAAGAAGATTATGTTATGTAGGTATTACAAGAGCCAAAGAAAAACTGTTTCTTACATATGCCCTCCGCAGATCTAAATTCGGAAACCTTAATCCATCTAAAACTTCAAGGTTTCTTACGGAAATGGAGATTTTTGAGTACAATAAAGAGAGTGTTGATGTAAGAACATTTGCTATTAAGAAGGGTGATACAGTGCTACATAAGGTTTGGGGGTTAGGAAAAGTGCTTGATGTAGTTTACGATGGAGATGTTCCATACGCAACTATTGACTTTTTAAAAATTGGGGTAAAGAACCTCGATTTGAGGTACGCACCGCTTGAGAAGGTAAAATGAGTTTCAATTGCTTTGTTTGTGGAAAAGAAAACCCTTACGGATTAAAACTCGACATAAAAGCGAGAGATGGATACACTTATGCAGAATTTTCCCTGGGTGAAAATTATGTTGGATATCCTAATATCATCCATGGGGGAATTATTGCAGCGATACTTGATGATATGATGGCAAATGTCAAATTCTTAGAAGGCTACATTTTATACACCGTCGAACTTAATGTGAAATATTTGAAGCACTGTCTTGTAAACGAAAAACTCATTGCTTTTGGCTATCCCAGGGAGACCAACCACAATATCTTTATTGCGTACGGAGAAATAAAAAATGAAGCTGGAGAGTTAAAAGCAACTGCAACGGGCAAATACTTTATCAAGGGGGCGTACAAATAATGGGCACATTCCTTTTGGTGTTTATTATTGTTTGGATTATATCAGGAATAATTACAAATATTCTATTAAGAAAAGAGAAATTACCACCGCTTTACAGATTTTTACTTTTCTTAGAAGGCTTGATTGGTTTATTATTTTACCTAATGTTTAAAGGGGCAGGTGAATAAAATATGGAAGAAACAACAAAGAAGAAGGTTAAGAAGAGATCTATTTTAAAAGCAACAATAGTTACAATACTTACTTTTATTCTTATTGTGGGGCTTATTGGAGGATTGACAATTGCACTTTACATAAACAAAGCAAAACAAGACTTGCCAAATATTGACATTTACTCTTCCTCACCAGACCAGGCTTCACAAATTTTCGACTACAAAGGCAACTTAATTACAAATGTATATGCAACAGAAAATAGAATTTATGTAAAACTAAGTGATATTTCACCAATTGCAATTAAGGCTGTTCTTGCGCAAGAAGATAAACGCTTTTACGAACATGGTGCACTTGACTACAAGGGTATTTTAAGAGCAATTTTTGTTACTATAACAAGCGGCGGAAAAAGAATAGAAGGCGCAAGCACAATCACGCAACAACTTGCAAGAACTATGTTTTTAACACTTGATAGAACAATCGATAGAAAAGTAAAAGAAGCGCTCCTTGCAATAGAACTTGAAAAAAGATTCACCAAAGACCAAATTTTAGAAATGTACCTAAACCAGGTTTATTTTGGATCTGGCGCATACGGCATAGAACAAGCTTCTCTCACATATTTCGGTAAACACGCAAAAGACTTAGATCTTGCAGAAGCAGCTTTACTTGCAGGTATCATTCAAGCACCTTCTGAGTACAATCCTTATGCAAACTTCGAATATGCAAAGGCAGCACAAAAAGAAGTCCTCGATAAGATGCTTTCATATGGAATGATAACAGAAGAAGAATACAAAGAGGCTCTAAGTGAAGAATTAAAATTAACAAACAAATCTCCAGAAAAAGACAACATGGGGTATGCAATAGATTATGTTAAGGATTTTGTTGCATCAAAATTCGGCTCAACCATGCTATATGCAGGTGGCTTAAAGATATACACAACGATAATTCCAGACCTCCAAAAAGCAGCAACTAAAGCAATTGATGAAGTTTTAACAAAGGCAGAGAACGATAATATTTTCCCCAAAGGAAAAAAAGATTCAAAAGGCGTAATTCAACCACAGGCAGCTCTTACAGCAATTGATGCAAACACAGGTGCAATTCTTGCAATGGTTGGTGGAAGAGATTACGATAATACTAAATACAATAGAACCGTTGCCCTCAAACAGCCAGGGTCATCATTTAAAATTTTCGATTATACTGCAGGAATACTTTACGGCTCAATAACACCTTCTTCTATAATACTTTCAGAGAATTACTCTGTTGGAAACTGGACACCACATGAATGGGAAGGTGCATATTTTGGATACCTTTCAGTAAGAGATGCATTAAATGAATCGTCTAATGTGTGTGCTGTAAAAACAGCTTTAAGTGTTGGTCTTGATAGAGTAATACTTACAGCAAGAAAATTTGGAATCACAACTCCTCTAAATCCATATCCATCACTTGCAATAGGAAGTTTCGAAATAAAGCAGCTTGAGATGGCAAATGCCTATGCAACACTTGGCAACGGTGGAACATACCACGAACCTTTTATCGTAACAAAGATACTCTCTTCAGATGGAAGAGTTCTCTACGAGCATAAGGATAAATCCTACAGAGCAGTCCCAGAGGATGTTGCTTACATTATGAATAATCTCTTTAGTTATGTTATGGCACACAAAACAAATGCAAAGATTTCAGGACTGCCTTCTGCAGGAAAAACAGGAAGTACAGATGCCTGGAAGGATGCATGGTTTGATGGATATACTCCAAATATTTCTGTAAGTGTTTGGGTAGGTCCCGATTCAGATGAAGTAACATTCCCTGATGTTATGAATGCTGGCGCACGATTCCCCGCAATGATCTGGAGAAAATTCATGCTTGTTGCAATGAACTATTTCCCTAAAAGTGATTTTCCAAAACCTGCAAATCTTACTTTTAAAAATGCATACGATGATACAGGTTATATAACTAATAAGCCTTCCGACGGTAAAACTATTATTAAATACGCATACCATGACGGTTTTATACCTCCACAAGACATAAGAGACCTTGGTTTTGTTGTTGTAAGAGTTGTTAAGGATTCCGGGCTTCTTGCGTCACCATCATGTCCTCCGGAACTTACAGAAGAAAGAGTTTTCATAAAAGGGACAGAGCCTACTCAATACGACGAAAGGTGTCAGACGCAAACAACCCAAACTTTAACAGTTACTACAGACAAGGATATTTACAAGGTAGGCGAAGCAATTAATATTATGGTTGATATGTCGAATATTGATTTAACGAATAAGACACTCTCGATAATAATAGATGGGCTTCCTGTTACAAATGTGCCGAATCCACAAGGACCAACATATTCTTACTCTATTCTTGCTTTAAGAACAGGCGATATGAAAATTGAAGTATATTTGAAGGATTTGAACTCAAATGTTGTTGCATATGGAGAAAAAACTATTACAATAAATCCATAAGGAGGTAAATATGCTTGACCCAAATCTTATAAGAACACAACCAGAATTTGTCAAGGAAGGTATAAAGAACAAGGGAAGTGACCCAGCACTTGTTGATAAGTTCCTTGAAATTGATAAGGTAAGAAGGGAACTCATTAAAGAAATTGACGAACTAAGACACCAAAGGAGAGAACTTTCAGAAAGTATAGGAAAAAAGTTAAAAAATGGAGAACCCGTAGAAGGTATTCGAGAAGAAGTCCGTCTTTTAGGTGATAGAATTGACGAAAAAGAACGCGAACTTGAAGAAATTGAAAAGCAATATAAAGAAATCCTCTTAAGCATTCCAAATTTACCACATAAGTCAGTTCCGGTCGGAAAAGATGAGACAGAAAATGTAGTTTTGAGAAAAGAAGGAACAATAAGGCAATTCTCTTTTACACCAAAGCCACACTGGGAGATTGGAGAGGCATTAGGAATTATAGACTTCAAAAGGGCAGTAAAGATTTCTGGTTCAAGATTCTATGTGCTAACTGGACTTGGTGCAAAATTAGAAAGGGCTCTTATATCCTTTATGATCGACTTTCATGTTGAGAGGCATGGATACAAAGAAATCTTCCCGCCATTCCTTATAAATAGAGATTCGATGATAGGAACTGGTCAACTTCCAAAATTTGCAGAGGATATGTATAAGATTGAGGGAGAAGAACTTTATCTTGACCCAACAGCAGAAGTTCCCGTAACAAACCTCCACAGAGACGAAATTCTTAATGAAGAAGATCTTCCAATAAAGTATGTTGCATATACTGCTTGTTTTAGAAAAGAGGCAGGTGCAGCAGGAAAAGATACAAGAGGTATAATAAGGGTCCATCAATTTAACAAAGTTGAAATGGTGAGGTTTACGAAACCTGAAGAGTCATACGAGAACCTTTACGAACTTCTCGATAATGCAGAGGATATTCTTAGAGCACTCGAACTTCCATATCAAATTAAGATGATGTGCACAGGAGACCTGGGATTTACAGCAGCAATGAAGTTTGACCCAGAAGTATATATGCCTTCGCAGGAAAAATATGTTGAAATTTCTTCGGTTAGTAACTTCGAGGACTTCCAGGCAAGGAGAGCAAATATTAGATACAGGACGAAAGATGGGGAGTTAAAATTCGTCCACACATTAAACGGCTCAGGGCTTGCAGTAGGAAGGACAATGGCTGCAATTCTTGAAAATTATCAGAATGAAGATGGGAGTGTAACCATTCCCAGGGTATTGCAAAAATATATGGGAATTGATAAAATAACAAGGTAGGTATGGAGGGGTGGCCGAGTGGTCGATGGCACCGCACTTGAAATGCGGCAGGCGATGAGCCTCGTAGGTTCGAATCCTATCCCCTCCGCCATCTAAAGATAATGTTTATAGATACGGTTGAACACATAAAAAAACAGTCAAAAATAGAAAAGTTAATTACACCAATTTATAATGGTCTTAGTATTACCAACATAGGAAGCTTTATCCTTGACAATTTTGAAGTCACTCACAACTATACAAGAGTTTCATTTCCGATAGATGTAGAAATTCCAAAAAAGAAAAAGGTTATATTTTTACTCATTGATGCGCTCGGATACAATCTTTTAAATTATGCAAGAAATAATTCTGAATTGAAAGCCTTTAACGAGTTAATGAACAATGGGCTCTATACGGTTATAACTTCCACATTCCCCTCTACGACAGCAACTGCACTACCATCAATTTATACTGCAAGTTCCCCAGGAATGAATGGCGCATTAGGATACAGATTCTACGCAAGAGAATTTGGAAACCTTGTTAATCCACTATTCTCAAAATTGGGAGTCAATAAAAACTGCCCCGTAAAATACGAGGAAACATGGTTTATCCCAATAAAAACCATATTTGAAATATTGAATGATAACTACATACCAAATTATTCTATTGTAAGAAGCGATTATCTATCAAGCACATTTGATAAATCAGTTTATAGAGGCACTAAAGAAATTGGATATCTTACACTTTCCGATCTATATAACAAAATAATTGAACTACTAAAAATCGACACTGTCTTTATAAATGTATATTGGTGGAGTATTGATGCGCTTTCGCACCACTACAGTCCGTACACTTCTATAGTGCTTTCTGAAGTAAAATTTATCGACTACTTCTTATCGATGCTTATAGATAGTATTGACAACGATACACTTCTTATCATTTCTGCAGACCACGGACAAATTGATACAACAAACAAAAAGACTATTCATCTTAGAGAGTTCGAAGAATCAAAAAACATTGTTCTTCCTGTTTCAGATGTAAGAGCCCCTTACATTTACACAAACGGAAAACTTCAAAAGGAATTTTTTGAAAGGTTTGAGAATATTGTTGCACTTGAAAAAACTGAAGCAATAAACCTTGGACTTTTTGGAGACTCGGTACATTTTGAAGAGCGCATAGGTGACTATGTAATAATTATTAAAGATGATTCAAGCCTTGATTTCATATCCGAAGAAAGCGAACTAAACCTTTTGGGTAAGCATGGGAATCTAACAGAGGATGAGATGCTTGTCCCACTTATTCTCTATTATAAATAGCTATTATTATCATTGAAATTATTATAAGTAAAGCACCAAAAAATCCACTCAGACTGAGTCTTTCGCCTAAAATAAAGAAAGAAAATAGATACGCAAAAACTGGTTCAAGGATAAAAATAAGGGACGCCTCAGTAGAATCAATGAACTTCAAGGCAAAAGATTCTGTTTGAATAGCAAAAAAACTTGCAACAACACCTAAGAAAAGTGTTGATAAAATTACAAATGTATTTAACGGAAACACGCCTCTCAAAAAGGCAAGTGGTGCTGAAAATACAAAGGATACGATCATCTGAAATGATGTTACAAGAAGGCTTGGAAGATCCTTAACAAGTTTTTCCGTGAGTACTATCTGAAAGGCGAAGGAAATAGCACAGAACAGAGTGAGTATATCACCGATATTAACAGTACTAAGACTTCTTAGGTCAATTTGAGAGAGGAATAAAAGACCAATAAAAGAAAGAACAAGTGCAACTATCTCAAAATTTCTCGGGGATTCTCTTAAATAGATTGTGGAAAGAATTGGTGTAAAAACTATATAAAGCCCAGTAATAAAAGCGCTCTTTGATGGTGTTGTAAACTTCAATCCTGCTGTTTGAAAAGCATACGCAATAAAAAGCGAGATTCCCAACAGAGATAAAAGAAAAAGTGTTTTCCTATTCTTAAGAACTGCCTTATTCTTTACCAATACTACAATGCCTATTATACTTGCAAAGCCAAAACGCAAGAAAAGTAATTGAAATTCAGAAATATATCTCAGGGTATATTTAACAAGCGTGAATGTCGAACCCCAAATTAGAGTTGCTAATATAAGTAGAGCAATCGCTAATAACTTTTTCTTTTTCATAATGGAAAATTATACATCAAGGAGGATATTTTTCAATGTCAGTGCGTTCTTAACAGCGTAACAGTAAAAGTCATTATTAAAATAAACGAAAGTACTTAATCCTTTTCCATTAAGCGATTTAATGTATATTGCCCACTCTTTTAGTTCTTCCTCGGAATACGATGAAGCGTAAAGTTCCTTGGGTCCGTGAAGCCTTATATATGCAAACTCAGCCGTATCAATTTTAAGAAACGGATAGTTATCTCCGTGCGTTACAACAAAAGCAATATTATATTTTCTAAGGATGTTAAATACACTTTCCTCAAGCCAGGTTTTATGCCTGAATTCAATTGCAAATTTAACATTTTTCGGAAGCATTTCGATAAAAGAAAAGAGAAGTTCTTCATCTTTCTTCAAAGACGGCGGAAGTTGAACAAGGATAACGCCTAAATTGTTTCCAAGAACAAGAACACTTTCAAAGAAACTATCCAATAAATCTTTTACATCTTTTAGCCTCTTTTGGTGCGTTATAGTCCTGTTAAGTTTTACGCTCACAACAAAATCCTCTTTTAATTTCTTTTTTAGATTTTTAATGGTGGTTGCTCTGGGCATATGGTAAAATGTTGAATTAATTTCGACAGTGTTAAAAAATCGCTCATAATATTCAAGAAAATCATTAGAACTCATCCCCTCGGGATAAAACTCGGAAATCC
Source organism: Caldisericum sp. (assembly GCA_022759145.1). Lineage (NCBI taxonomy): Bacteria > Pseudomonadati > Caldisericota > Caldisericia > Caldisericales > Caldisericaceae > Caldisericum > Caldisericum sp. The sequence goes on along the minus strand of JAEMPV010000069.1, from coordinate 15,983 downwards.
AGCCTGGATAATAGTAACCAGAGGTTCCAATGAAATTTTCCACACCTACCACCTAATACATTTTAGCAAAAGTTTGGCATTGTTTAATAATATAATAAATCTAATCCATTGAATTTGTCTTTTTAAAATGAACCCTTTGCTTGACACAAATTTTTTCTTTTGTAGAATATAAAAACAATTATGCTTTAATATTTACAAATTCCTCTTTAAGGGAGGTGAAAACGGAGAAAAAATATCGAAAAGAAAAAAATTAAGACAAAAGGAGGTGCGCAATGAGCGCAGGAATTATCCAAACAATCCTATTAGTTTTAACAATTGTTTTCATTGTTTACATGACAGCTAAGTTAAGAGTAAATGCATTTTTGGTATTGCTTCTCGCTGCACTTCTTTACGGACTTCTTTCTTTTGCATTCACAGGAACTCCCCCATTACTTGATGTCAAAAAAGGTGACCAAACAATTTCGGGACTTATTAATCTCATTACCGGTGGATTCGGAAGCACATTAACAAGCATAGGAATTGTAATTGTTCTCGGAACAATTCTTGGGTATTTTCTTGAGAAGACAGGTGCTGCAATTGTAATGGCTGAAACAATACTAAAGATTGTAGGAAGTTATAATGCTCCTCTTGCAATGGCAATAGCAGGTTATATAGTTTCGATACCTGTATTTTGTGACTCCGGTTTCGTAATTCTACAGGCATTGAACAGAAGTCTTGCACAGGCATCAGGAATTTCTCTTGCGGTAATGGGAACGGCACTTTCGATGGGATTGTATTCGACTCACTGCCTTGTTCCCCCAACTCCAGGTCCTATTGCTGCCGCAGGAAATATCGGAGCAGATTTAGGACTTGTAATCCTCCTGGGACTTGTAGCAGCAATTCCTGCAATGTTATTTGGATGGCTATATGCTATAAAGGTAGGTAAGAAAATCTGGATTGATCCAGGGCACGGAAAAACATTCGAAGATCTTAAAAAGAGCTTTGGCAAACTTCCAAGCCCATTTATGTCTTTCTTACCGATTGTCCTTCCTCTTATCCTCATTGCTCTAAATTCAATTGCATTATTTCCGACAAATCCATTTGGAACGGGTTTCTTAAAACAACTATTTGTATTTCTTGGAAATCCAAACATCGCTCTTCTTATAGGCGTCTTTATTGCATCAACTTTAACTAAGTGGGAAAAACAGGTATTTGATGGCTGGGTGGGAGAAGCAATCAAAACATCAGCGATCATCCTTGTAATAACTGCGGCAGGTGGTTCACTTGGGAGCGTTTTAAGAGCAAGTGGTGTAGGAAACTTTCTTGGTACACAACTTGCAAAACTGAACATGGGACTCTTGCTTCCATTCATAATTGCTGCAGCAATTAAGACCGCACAAGGCTCTTCTACTGTTTCGCTTATAACAACATCTTCGATTCTTGCACCAATGCTTCCTGCTCTTGGTTATACAACTACACCTCAAAAAGCCCTTGTTGTACTTGCAATAGGTGCTGGTGCAATGGTTGTATCACATGCAAACGACTCCTATTTCTGGGTTGTAGCAAACTTCTCCGATATGGATGTGGAACAGGCTTATAAATTACAAACGGTTGGCTCTCTTGTCTCGGGTATTGGTGCTTTAATAGGAGTGCTTCTCCTTTCGCTTATTTTCGGATAGACATCAATTTAAATTGGCCCCGCTAAGTCGGGGCCAAAAATTCTAATAGATCAAAAGTACTGCAACATCAGCGACATTTGTTCCTGTTGGACCTGTAATTATTGCATCGCCAATATTTTCAAAGAATGTATAAGAGTCGTTATTCTCCAGAAACTTATTTATGTCCAAGCCTAATCTATGTGCCTTTTTCAAGGTGGATGAATCTGCAATTGCGCCTGCAGCAGGACTTACTCCATCAATTCCATCTGTTCCAATTGAAGCAAAAACAAAATTTGTTCCGTCAAGATATTTTGCCATATACAAAGTAAATTCAGTGTTTCTGCCACCAATACCATTTCCCTTAACTTCTACTGTTGTTTCTCCTCCAAAAACAACCGTAACAGGCTTCTTTAAATCAATGTAACCAAGATCAATAGATTTTCCAATAGAAGCAATAGTTTTGGAGACAGAAGAAGCAACGCCTTGAATTGCAGGACCCAGATAAAAAGTTTGTAATCCAATGCTTTCAAGGTAACTAAGCATAGATTTAGTTGCTATATAGTTGGATGCGATAATTCGATTTACAAATTCACAATCAAGTTTTTCACCAACTTTAAGCGTTTCTTCGATTTCACCTCTTACACCATTCTCAAAAATATTCAAAACATCCTCAAATTCTTTTTCAAGCTTGTATTTTTTAATGATAGCGATCGCATCTTCAAAAGTTGTTGAATCAAAATAAGTAGGACCAGACGCAATAACATCAAGAGGATCGAAAATAACATCCGAAATAATAAGAGAAATAACTTTCCCTTTGAGGTTTTTTAGAAGTTTTCCTCCTTTTATCCTTGATAGATGTTTTCTTACAGCGTTGAGTTCATTAATGTCGGCACCACTTTTCATAAGTTTTTTAGTAAGTTCTTGAAGTCTTTCTAATGGAATCAATGGGCTCTCAACGAGGGCAGACCCACCACCAGAAATAAGAACAATTGTTAAATCAGAACTCGTCGTTTTGCTTGCTAAATCTAAAATCTCAAAGCCTGCTTTTATACTGTTTTGATCTGGTATTGGATGACCACCTTTTACGAATTTTACATTGGGGAAATTGAGCGCTTCTTCAAAGTTACTCACCACGATACCTTCTGTAATTGGAAGAATTTCCGAAATAGCCTTAAACATTTTAATGCTTGCCTTACCAAAGGCAATTACATAAATATGAGAAAAGTCATCCAATTTAAAACTAACACCTTCAATAGTAATTGTGTTATTTTCCTTCTTTATAGAATTTTTGACGCTTTTGTAAGGGTCGACACTCTCAAGTGCACTTTCAAGAGCACTAAGAACAATTTTTCTGAATTTCTTGAGAGTATCTTCTTCTACATTAAGCGATAATTTTTCAATGTCGATCATAAAAGCACCTCCTGTAAGTATTATAATACAAAGAAAAACAAAATTTAATGTTGATTTTTTAGGAAAAAAGTGTAAAATATAAAGGTTAGGAGGTAAAGGATATGGAAGAAATTTTTGGAAGCGTAAAAGTAAAAAGAGGGCTTGCTCAAATGTTAAAAGGTGGAGTAATTATGGATGTTACCTCCGTAGAGCAAGCAAAAATTGCAGAAGCTGCAGGTGCAGTTGCAGTAATGGCTTTGGAAAAAATACCTGCTGATATAAGGGCACAGGGTGGAGTTGCAAGAATGGCTGACCCTGCTCTTGTAAAAGCAATAATGAATGCTGTTTCCATTCCTGTAATGGCAAAGGTAAGAATTGGCCACTTCGTTGAAGCGCAGGTATTGGAAGCTATTGGCATTGACTTCATAGATGAGAGTGAAGTTCTCACACCAGCAGATGAAACTCACCATATAGATAAGTGGAAATTTAAAGTCCCATTTGTATGTGGCGCAAGGAACCTTGGCGAAGCATTAAGAAGAATTGCTGAAGGCGCTTCAATGATTAGGACTAAAGGTGAACCTGGAACAGGCAATATTGTTGAAGCAGTAAGACATATGCGTATGGTAATGGATGAAATAAGGAAAATTCAAAATATGAGTGAAGAGGAATTGTATGTCGAGGCAAAGGAAATTGGAGCACCAATTGAACTCGTAAAGGAAGTGAAAGAATTAGGAAGACTTCCTGTGGTAAACTTTGCTGCAGGTGGTATTGCAACTCCTGCCGATGCAGCGCTTATGATGCAGTTAGGTGCAGACGGCGTATTTGTGGGCTCTGGCATTTTTAAGTCCTCCAATCCAAGAAAGAGAGCAGAAGCAATAGTTGCTGCAACAACATATTTTGACGATCCAAAGATTATTGCAAAGGTTTCAGAAGACCTCGGTGAAGAAATGAAGGGTATTGATATAAGAGATCTTACCGAAGATAAATTAATGCAAGTAAGGAGCGAATAAGATGAGAATAGGAGTATTAGCATTACAAGGTGCTGTTTCAGAACACATAAATATGGTTAAAAGCCTTGGAGTTGAGGCAATTCCAGTAAAGACCGCAGAGCAAATTAAGTCCGTTGATGGACTTATTATGCCAGGTGGCGAAAGCACCACAATGGGAAGGCTAATTACAAAATTCGAACTTGAGAATGTAATTAAAGAAAGAATTTCGGAAGGTATGCCTGTCTATGGGACATGCGCCGGGATGATTCTTCTTGCAAAGAGAATAAAAAACTACGAACAATTTACATTAGGGATTCTCGATATTACAGTAATAAGAAACGCATTCGGAAGGCAGATAGACAGTATGGAAATAGACTTAAATGTAAAAGGTCTTGAAAGTCCCTTCCATGCAATATTCATTAGGGCACCAGTTGCAGTTGAATTAGGAAGTGATGTAGAAGCGCTTGCGGCGCTTGATGAGGGGGTTGTTTTCTTAAGACAGGGGAATGTTTTTGCATCAGCCTTCCATCCTGAACTTGGAAATGATCCACGAATTCATAAAATGTTTATAGAAAGTGTAGAAAAATTTTTAAATAAATAGGGAGGTTGAAACATGTCAGGACACTCTAAATGGCATAATATACAAGGAAGAAAGTCCGTTCAAGACGCAAAAAGAGGACAGTTATTTACAAAATTAACAAAGGAACTGATTATTGCTGCAAAAACCGGTGGCGGCAACCCTGAAACAAATGCGAGATTGAGAAACGCTGTTGATAAGGCAAAAAGACTTGGAATGCCGATGGATAAAATTAAACAGGCAATAATGAGAGGAACAGGTGAGTTGCCAGGTGTTACATACGAAGAATACACATATGAAGCCTATGGTCCTGCGGGAACTGCTTTCATTATAAAAATCTCAACTGATAACAAAAATAGAACAATCGCAGAGTTAAGAAAAATTTTCTCTAACTATGGCGGCAACCTTGCTGAATCCGGTGCTGTATCCTGGAACTTCGAAGCAAAGGGACAGATCGAATTAGAAGACTCTAATGGCTTGTCATTTGATGAATTATTTATGGAAATTGCTGATGCGGGTGCAGAAGACCTTAAAGAAGAAGAGGGCGTATTTACAGTATATACGGCACCACAAGACCTTGATAAGGTAAAGACAGCACTTGAAGAAAAGGGATTCAAAATCAAAGAAGCAGAATTGGTTATGATTCCGAAAACGCTTGTAAAGGTTACAGGTGAGGATGCTGTAAGAGTTGTTAAACTCTCGGACGAACTTGAAAACCACGACGACGTCCAGGATTACTATACAAACTACGATATCGACGAAGAAGAGTTAAAAGCAATTGCAGAAAGAATTGGCTCGTAATATTGATAGGTTTTCAGTTCTTGGAATTGACCCAGGAATTGCAACTACAGGTTTTGCAATTGTTGAAAAAGAAGAAGATAGAATTAATTTAGTAAGTTACGGAGTTATAAGAACAAATAAAGGTGCCGAGTTAGGTAAAAGACTCGGCATTCTTTATGAAAATCTGGACGATATCTTCAAAAATCACCAAATTGATTTCGTTTCTATTGAAAAGATATTCTTTAATACAAATCTTAAAACGGTAGTTAGTGTAAGTGAAGCAAGAGGTGTTATTTTACTTGCCTCGCACATTCACAAAAAACAAGTTTTTGAATACACACCGCTTGAAGCAAAAAAGACGGTTGTGGGTTTTGGAAGAGCATCTAAAGTTGAGGTGCAGAATACACTAAAAGCAATCCTAAACTTAGACACTGTTCCAAAACCAGATGATGCAGCAGATGCAATAGCAATCGCTTTATGTCACATTTATTCTTACAATTTCTACTCAAGGACGATAGATGATTAAAAAATTAAAAGGCGTAATTGAAGAATTAGAAGAAAACGCAGTAATAATTGATATAGGCGGGGTTGGTTTCGAAGTGTTTATTGCACATCCTGAGACTTTCGAAATTGGAAAGACGCATGAATTATACATCTACGAAGATATTAAAGAAAACGAAATAAACCTATTTGGTTTTAGAACAAAGGAAGAACTGCAATTCTTTAAACTCATTATCGACAAAATCTCAGGCGTTGGTCCAAAGAAAGCGCTGGATATTTTTGCTACTTTAAAACTTGATGAGATTAAAGAGTCAATAAAGAAGGGAGACTATTCACCTTTCCTGAAGGTAAAAGGTCTCGGCGAAAAGACTGCGAAAAGAATCGTTCTCGAAATTGGAGGCGAGTTAAAGAAACTTGAAGAGCCAGGAGATGAAACACTCGATATAGTGATAGATTCTCTTGTTTCACTTGGCTTTGAAAAGAGCAAAGTTAAAGAAATAATTAAGTCTATAGACCGTAGTGAAAATATAGAAGAAATGATAAAAGAAGGTATTAAAAAGTTGAGCAATGAAAAACATTAGACCACAAAGTTTAGATGAATTTATAGGGCAGGAAAAAGTTGTTGAAAGTATAAAGATTGCAATTCAGTCATCAAAATCAAGAAATGACCATCTCGAGCATATCCTTTTCTACGGACCACCAGGATTAGGCAAAACAACACTTGCAAAAATAATTGCGGAGGAACTTCAAGTAAATCTCAAATATGCAACAGGACCTTCAATAGAAAAGGTTTCAGACCTTGCGGGTATTCTCATAAATCTATCCAACAACGATATTCTTTTTATTGATGAAATCCATAGACTTCCTAAGCCTGTTGAAGAAGTACTTTACTCTGCTATGGAAGACTTTAAACTGCCAATTGTTGCAGGTGCAAAAAGAAGTGCACATACAATCACTTTGAATTTACATCCCTTTACCCTAATTGGTGCAACAACAAGATTTGGACTTATATCCCCACCACTCAGGGATAGATTTGGAATGGTCTTTCACCTTGAACTCTATAGCCCTGAGGAAATAATGAAAATAGTTTTAAGAGATGCTAAAATCTTAGGAGTTGAAATTACGGAAGAAGGCGCTTACGAAATAGGGAAACGTGCAAGAGGCACTCCAAGAATAGGCATACAACTTTTAAAAAGGGTTAGAGACTTTTCAAATGTAAATGGATTAAAAGAAATAACAAAAGAAGTAGCAATTAACGCATTTAAGAGTCTCAATATAGATGATTACGGCCTTAACGAAATTGATAGAAAATATCTCAAAATACTACTCCAAAACTTTAATGGAGGCCCTGCAGGCATCGAGGCGATTTCAACAGCAATGGGTGAAGATAGAGGTACAATTGAAGAAATCGTAGAGCCATACCTTATAAAAATAAACTTCATTGTAAGGACACAAAAAGGAAGACTTATAACACCACAAGCAAAAGAATATCTTGGAATTAAACCTAACGATTCGAAAACTTCTTTATTCTAAATTTAAGAAATAGTATTATAATAAATAAAAAGGGGTCACTATGATAAACATCGAGAAAGATGTTTTTGCGTATTTGCTTGCAGGTGGCAAAGGCGAGAGATTATACCCTCTAACAAAAGAGAGGGCAAAGCCAGCGGTACCGTTTGGAGGAAAGTTCAGGATTATCGACTTCACCCTCAGTAATTGTGTAAACTCAGGTATAAGAAGAATTGCCGTTGCAACTCAGTACAAGTCAGCATCATTAAGAAGACACCTTGCTCTTGCGTGGAATTTTCTTAATGTGAGATTTAACGAATATGTAGTTGATGTTCCACCACAACAGATATTTGGCGAAAGGTGGTATCTTGGGACGGCAGATGCAGTATTCCAGAATCTTTACTTCATTGAACAGGAAAAACCAAAACTTGTTCTGATACTTTCGGGAGACCACATCTATAAGATGGACTATAAGGATATGATAGAGACACACCTTAAAAATAACGCTGACCTTACAATAGCAACGATAGTTATAGAAAAGGAAAGGGCAAGTGCCTTTGGAATAATGGAGGTAGATGAAACTGGAAGAATAATAAACTTCAAGGAAAAACCAAAAGACCCTCCCACCTTAAAGGACGACCCTTCTAAGTGCCTTGCATCAATGGGCGTGTATATTTTTAATCCAAATACGCTCGTTGAACTTCTTACTCACGATGCCGAAGTCTCAACATCTTCGCACGATTTTGGAAAAGATGTGATACCATATGCAATTCATCATGGCTATAAAGTTTATTCGCATCAATTCAGAAACAAGGATGGCAGTCTCGGTTATTTTCAGGATGTAGGAACTATTGACGCTTATTACTGCGCAAATATGGACATTCTCTCGCCACGACCAAAAATCGATATCTTCGATAGAAGCTGGCCGATATACACACATTCAAGGCAATATCCACCTTGTAAAATTACAGAAGGTGAACTTGACGGTTCTCTTGTTGAAAGTAAGGTAGAAAATTCAATCATAGGAGAGGGCTCAATAATAAGTGGCGCACAAATTAGAAATTCGATTATTTTCTATGATGTAAAAGTTAAAGCAGGAAGTATAATTGAAGATTCAATTATTTTTGGAGAAGTTAAAATCGGACGGAATGTAAAAATAAGACGTGCAATAATTGATAAACATGTAGAGATACCAGATGGTATGGAGATAGGTTACAATCCCGAGTTTGATAAAAAATATTTCTATGTAACGCCTACAAATATCGTAGTGCTTGAAAGAGGATATAAATTCACAAAGAAGCAACTGGAGGGTATAAACTATGGAAAACCTGAACAAACTTAAAAGAAAAGAATTACTAAGAATTGCAAAACTTCATGGAATAAAAAATAGAAACAAAATGAAAAAAGAGGATTTGATAAAGGCAATTAAAAAGGCAAGAAAGTCTCTTGAAGAAATAAAAACAATTGAAGAAAAACTCAGGAAGGAATTAAGCGAAAAAACAGGAGAACCACACCTTATTGCAATTCCAAAAGAACCTGGTTACGCATTTATTAATTGGGAGTCCGAAAAAAGTGGTGCTGGTATTTTAAAAGTCTATGAGGATAAACACGAAAAATTTGCAATTCCTGTAAACCTTGAGCAGGGAAAAAGTTATGTAAAGGTCGAGGAAGACAGAGTAGTAAAAGCAGTTCTTGGTGTTGATGAAAAGGGAAAATTCAAAAAGATAATGGAATCAAATGAAATTATCATCCCAACAACGAAAAAAACAGAAGGAAAAGTTGAATTTAGAGATGTAAGAACGCTCAAAAAGGAAATGCCTGGAAAAACTAAGAAAAAGGAGATGGAAAAAGTAGTGGAAGAAGAGATGAAAACCGCAAAAGAGTTGAAGTATCTAAGATATAAAAAGGAGGGCGAATGAAAAAGGGTTACCTTGCAATCGTGCTTCATTCACACCTCCCTTTTGTGAAACATCCCGAAGAGGAATTTTTTATTGAAGAAAATTGGTTATATGAGGCAATAACTGAAAGCTATCTTCCATTGCTTTATAATTTCTACAAACTGAGAGACGAAGGAGTTCAATTTAGATTAACGATGTCCCTTACTCCACCACTCTCAAATATGCTACTCGACGACCTCCTTATGAATAGATTCAAACGCTATATTAATTTAAGGATAGCGCTTCTTGAGGATTTACTCAAAAAAGAAACAAACGCAAAGAAGATAGAAAACTACATTTTTTATAAAGAAAGACTAAATACCTTGTACAACTTCTTTAAGAACACTCTCAAAGGAAATATTATTAACGGTTTTAAGCAACTCCAAAATGATGGCTTTTTAGATGTAATAACATGCACTGCAACACATGAAATTCTACCATTGGAAACGCATAGAAAAATTCAGGAAGTCCAGGTTGAAGTTGGGGTTGAAAACTACAAGCGCATTTTTGGAAAGTCCCCACGTGGTATATGGCTTGGTGAGTGCGCTTACGCACCGCCAGTATCAGAAATTCTTGCAAAATATGGAGTTGAGTACACTATACTTGATGCACACGGCTTGATAAACGCAAAACCATCGCCATTCTATGGGATTTCTGCTCCGATTGCAAGTAAGGATGGCGTTGTATTTTTTGGAAGGGACCCTGAAGCTTCCAAACAGGTATGGTCGGCAAAGGAAGGATATCCGGGAGACTTTAACTATAGAGAGTTCTACAAGGATATTGTTTATGAAATTGACGATAAAAGTATAAAGAAATACATCCATCCTGCTGGATTTAAAGTAGATTCTGGTATCAAGATTCATAAAATTACAGGAAATGTAGGGCTTGATAAAAAAGAATTCTACGATAGGAATAAAGCACTTGAAATGGTTGAAACTCATGCAGGAAACTATATGTTTAATAGAGAAAAACAGATAGAATACCTTTCAAGCATTATGGATAGACCGCCACTTGTAGTTGCTCCATTTGACACAGAATTATTCGGGCACTGGTGGTTTGAAGGACCAGAATTTCTTGCAAGCCTTTTCAGGAAAATCTACAACTATTCAGAAGTAATTGAAACTATAACTCTTTCCGAATATATTGATAAACACCCTGTTATGCAGATTTCTGAACCGGCAATTTCATCCTGGGGTGACGGGGGATATTTCAAGGTGTGGCTTAATGACAATACTGATTGGGTTTACCCACACTTAAGTGTCATTGGCAAACGAATGCTAAACCTTGCAAAATCCTTCAAAACACCAAAAAATAAATTGCAGGAAAGGGCGCTTAATATGTGTGCAAGAGAATTGCTTCTTGCCGAAAGTTCAGATTGGGCATTTTTAATAACAGTTGGAAGTGCAGTGAACTATGCAACAGAGATGCAAAAATTCCATATAAACGCCTTCAATAAGCTCTATAATGAAATATTGGAAGATAATATAGATGAAGTGTTTCTTACTTACTTAGAAGAAAAGGATAGTATATTCCCCTTCTTAGATTACAAAATTTTTAACGAATGAGGTGAAAATATGTTAACAAGAGACGAAGCATTTAAACTTTTGCAAGAAAAAGTGCATGACGAAAACCTTATTAAACACATGCTTGCAACAGAAGCAATTATGAGAAGTCTTGCAAGAAGGTTTAATGAGGATGAAGAAAAGTGGGGATTAACAGGACTTCTCCATGACATCGATTACGAAGAAACAAAGGAAAATCCGGAAATCCATAGTAAAATCGGTGCACAATGGTTAAAAGATCTTGGTTTCGAAGACGATGTAGTTCATGCAGTGCTCGCACATAACGAAAGGCACGGAGTTGAAAGAACATCACTTCTTGATAAGGCACTATGGGCAGTCGATCCTACAACAGGTTTTATAATTGCGGTTGCCCTTGTAAGGCCTGATAAAAAACTTGCTTCGGTTGAACTTAAATCGATGAAGAAAAAATTCAAGGAAAAAAGTTTTGCAGCAGGTGCAGACAGAGAACAGATTAAGTCATGCGAAACAGAACTTGGTATTCCGCTTGATGAGTTTCTTGAGTTATCCCTTCAGGCGCTCATAGGCATTGCCGATGTTTTAGGACTTTAGTTAAGAGTATGAAGTTAAAAGAACTGCTTGCCACACTTAATGAGATTGCTCCATTTCTCCTGCAGGAAGAATACGATAACTCTGGACTGCAATTTGGTGACCTTGAAAGCGACACAGGAAATATTCTGCTTGCACTTGACCTTACAAAAGATGTTATAAAAGAGGCAAAAGAACTAAATGTAAAAACGATCATAACACATCATCCTGTCATCTTTAAACCAGTAAAAAGTATTGAAAAAAGCAAGAATGAAGCCCTATTCTATGCCATTACAAGCAATATAAACATAGTGAGTTTTCATACAAATTTTGACATTGCAGAATCAGGGTTAAACGATTACTTTATAAATCTTCTTAATCTAAAGAAAATTAAACCCGTCGTAGAGAGCAAGGAAAAAGTTTATAAAGTCGTAACATATGTGCCTGAAGAGTATGCAGAAAAAGTTAGAAACGCAATGTTTGAGGGTGGTGCAGGACATATCGGCAATTATGATGAGTGCTCGTTCAATTCTTTAGGGACTGGCACTTTTAGACCTCTTCCTAATGCAAATCCTTTCATAGGAACAAAAAACATAAGAGAGTTAGTCAATGAAGTTAAAATTGAGGTCGTTGCAAGAGAAAGAAATTTACAGAGTGTCCTTTCAAATTTACGTAAAGCCCATCCTTATGAAGAGCCTGCGATTGATGTTTTTGAAATTCTCTTTGAAAAAAATTACGGAATAGGCGCTATAGGTATACTTGACCAGGAACAAAGTGTGTCAGATTTTGTAAGTAATTTCAAGAAAAAGACCAATACAAATTACGTAAGATATATTGGAGATATGAACGCAAAAATTTCAAAAATTGCAGTTTGTACAGGCTCATGTGGAAGTTTATTTGAATACCTTTCAGATATTCATTTATTCATTACAGGCGATATAGGATACCACACAGCACTTGCAATGAAAGAAAGAGGGCTAAATGTTCTGGATGTAGAGCATTTCGAGACCGAAAAGTTCTTCAAAGAAGCATTGTTTGAAAGGCTTAAAAACTATATAGATTTAAGACTTATAAAACTATCTACAGTTGAAAAATCGCCGTTCTACTTAATATAAAATGGCAGGGCAAACAACCCTGCCATTTTTCAAAGTCAATTGAAATAAATTACTTTAATTCTACTTTTGCTCCAGCTTCTTCTAATTTCTTCTTGAGTTCTTCTGCGTCTTTCTTTGGAAGAGCTTCCTTAATCTTCTGTGGCTCTTTTTCTGCTGCTTCAACTACATCTTTGGATTCCTTCAAACCAAGATTAAGAGTTTCTCTTACAACCTTAATAACATTGATTTTCTTTGCAGGATCAAAACCAACAAGAACTACATCAAATTCTGTCTTTTCTTCTTGTGGTGCTGCTGCCTGTTGTGCTGCTCCACCCATAGGCATTGCTGCCATAGGAACTGCTGCAGTTACTCCGAATTTCTCCTCAAGAGCCTTTACGAGTTCTGAGAGTTCTAAAACGCTCATTTTTTCAATTGCTTCGATGATTTCTTCTTTTGTCATGTTAGCCTCCTTAAAATTTTAATTTATGCTGCTATACTTTCTTTTTTATCTTTAATTTGGTTTAAAACTGTAACCAAATCTCTCTCTGGTTTTGAAAGCACTGTAACCAGTCTTTGAATTGGTGAATTCAAGAGGTACAATAGCTTTCCAACAATAACTGGTTTTGGCGGAAGTTTCGAAAGTTCCACAAGTTCAGCACCATTGAGATACTTTCCATCAACAAAACCACCTTTCATTTCAAAGAAAGGTTTTTCATCTGCATCTTTTGCCTCAACAAATTTCTTTGCTAATTCAGTTGGATCCATTGAAGAGACAACGAGAGCAACATTACCAAAGAAAATGTTCTGTGGGACCGTTACTCCAAGCTCACTACAAGCAATTCTTAAAAGGTCGTTTTTAACAACCCTGTAGTAAATGTTAGAAAGTTTAAAGTCTTTTCTTAAGTTGGTAATGTCGTTTGCTTTAATGCTCTTAAAATCTACAAAAAAGACGCTCTGCTCGTTTATCTTCTTCAGTTTTTCCTCAATCTCATCAATAATTTTTCTTTTTTCTTCTCTCTTCATAGAGCCTCCTTAAATTAAAAACCCCGGTTGTTCACCAACCGGGCGAAAGAGGTAAACATGCAACTCTATTCTTTCAACCTCGGTTGGCAAACATTAAGGGGATAAATCCCCACCAACTGTCTTCGGTTTAAAAGCTACTTCAATTTTATGCTCTTAAAAGTTCGTTAACGTTTACCTTCACTGCAGGAGACATCGTAAGTGAAAGGTAAACCTTCTTTATGTACTGCCCTCTTACTGAAGCAGGTCTTGATTTAACAATAGCAGAGTTCAGAGCAAGCAAGTTTTCTTTAAGTTGCTCAGGTGTAAAAGATGATTTACCAATAACTGTGTGAACTACTCCCGTTTTATCAACCCTGAACTCAATTTTACCTGCCTTAAATTCTTTTACTGTATCGTAAATATCCATAGTAACAGTACCTGATTTTGGTGAGGGCATAAGTTTTCTCGGACCGAGTATCTTTGCGATACGTCCGAGAGATTTCATCATGTCTGGTGTTGCGATCGCTACATCAAAATCAAGGAAGTTCTCTTTTTCGATCTTTTGAATAAGATCTTCCCCACCTACATAATCGGCACCTGCATCTTTTGCTTCCTGTGCCTTATCTGCTGTAGCAAATACAAGCACTTTTACGCTTTTTCCAGTTCCATGCGGCAGAGTAATTACACCACGGATGTTCTGGTCTGCCTGTTTTGGGTCAACATTTAATACATAGGCTACTTCAACTGATTCATCAAATTTTGCGCTTTTGAGATTTCTTACTGTCTCAATCGCTTCGTCAATAGAGTAGGCTTTTTGCCTATCAATCTTCTTAAGAAGTTCTAAATACCTTTTTCCTCTTTTCACTTTAACCTCCTTGTGGTCACAGACTCTTAGTCTCCCACAAAATTACTTAACCTTCAATAACCGTAACACCCATATTCTTTGCGGTGCCTTCGATAATACGCGTTGCCGCCTCAAGGTCTGTGGTGTTAAGGTCTTTCATTTTAACTTTTGCAATTTCCATAAGTTGAGATCTTTTAATTGTCCCAACTTTTTTCTTGTTAGGCTCTGGAGAACCTTTCTCAATTTTTAAAGCCTTCTTTATTAAAGAAGACGCAGGAGGAGTTTTAAGAATGAAGTCAAAACTCCTATCCTCATAAACCCTAATTAAAACAGGTATTATATAGCCTTCCTGTCCCTGTGTCGCTGCATTGAACCTCTTGCAAAAGTCCATTATATTTATTCCCTTTGGTCCAAGTGCAGTTCCAACTGGAGGCGCAGGAGTGGCTTTACCTGCCTCTAACTGCAGTTTTACAAGTCCTACTAATTTCTTTTTCTTGGCCATATAAAATCACCTCAAACTTTCTGAATATGTTCGCTTTGTATCTCAACTGGCATTTCTCTACCAAACATCTTAAGCACAACCCTTGCAGTCCCTTTCTCTTCATCAATTGCTTCCACGACACCTTCCATATTTTTGAAAGGTCCGACAAGGATTCTAACTCTATCATTGATATCGAAATGCAGTTTTTCTTTTGCCTTTTCTTCTGTTACCCTTTGCTCAATTATTTTCTTTATTTCGTCCTCTGAGATAGGTGTAGGCTTGCCAGTAGGGCCAACAAAACCCAACACACCCGGAGTATTCCTAACAACATACCAGGACTCATCATCCATAATCATTTTAACGAGTATATACCCAGGAAATACCTTAACAGGCTTTATTTTCCTTTTACCTTTCTTGTCAACTACACTATAGTAGTCAACTGGTAAAAGGACTTCAAGGACACGGTCTTCTAAACCGTATCCTTTTATTCTCTCCTTGAGTTCCTCAAGGACTTTTTGCTCTTTTCCTGAGTATGTGTGTACAAGATACCAACGCGGTATCTTTGTCTCGTCTTCTCTCATGTTATTTGCTCAATACCAGTTTTAGAAGTTGTGCGAACAAGAAGTCCCACACACCAATGTAAACCGCCCAGAAAACAAGGAACCCAAGAACAACACTAACATCCTGTATAAGTTCTTTCCTTGTTGGCCACTTAACCTTGTATCTCAATTCAACCCAAACACCTCGTACGAAATCCCTAAATGAGGTTTTGGGTAAAGTTACTGTTTGTGTGGAAGTTGTTTTATTTTTTACTGCTTGTTCTTTCTCTTTCATAATTTACTGGCAGGCCCGGAGGGAATCGAACCCCCAACCTACGGTTTTGGAGACCGTTGCTCTACCAATTGAGCTACGAGCCTATGCCTTTACCTCCTTGTGCACAGTATGTTTCTTACAAAACTTGCAATACTTCTTAATCTGTAACTTATCCTTATTATTCTTCCTGTTGATGGTGGTAGCGTAGTTTCTTCTTTTACATTCAGTGCATTCGAGTAGAATTATATCTCTCATTATCCTTACTCCTACTCAATAACCTTTGTAATAACTCCAGCACCTACAGTTTTACCACCTTCACGGA
>JAEMPV010000068.1 GCA_022759145.1 Caldisericum sp. | reverse complement strand
CTTTTTTTCTTTTTACAATTCTGTTATAATTTTTAGAGGTGATAAATGAAAAAGGCAATTAAAGAATACTATGAAACTGCAACCGACAACACAATCGATGGCATTTACTTTGTTGATAGAAAAAGAAAGATCCTCTACTGGAATAAGGCAGCAGAAGAGATTACAGGCTATAAAAGTGAAGAAGTAGTTAATAGAAGATGTTTTGAGAATATCCTCAGGCATGTTGACGATAAGGGAACACTTCTTTGCAAATCAAGATGCCCTCTTGTTAAGGCTATCGAAACAGGGAAAATTGTTTCTGAGAATGTGTATCTTCATGATAAAAATGGCGCAAGAATCCCAGTTTATGTTGAGGCAATTCCTGTAAGAAATAGAAAAGGCGAAATTGTTGGTGCGGTTGAAAGATTTACCCAGAGCTGGGGATTAGCACTTGTAAGAGAAAACATCCAGAAACTTCAAAAAGAAGCATTCATAGATCCACTAACGCAAATACCAAATAGAAGATACCTTGAAAAGAAAATTGATGAGGCAATTAAAGAAGTAAAGGCTTTAAATAGAGAAGACGGTTTTCTTTTTATAGACATTGATAACTTCAAAAAGTTGAACGATACCTTTGGACATCTTGTAGGTGATAAAGTCCTTAAAGCAGTTGCACAAACAATTCTTTCGAACATAAAACCTATGGATACAGTGGGGCGTTATGGCGGCGAGGAATTTGCTGTAGTTTTAAAAGATATAAGCAGTGAAAATCTCAAAAAGTTTGCAGAAACACTTCGAATCCTCATTTCACACTCTTCAATAGACTCTGACGATGGGCATGAAATCTCTGTAACTGTTTCAATTGGTTGCACGAAAATCAGGGAAGATGATACAGTTGAATCGCTTGTTAAACGAGCAGATTCTCTTATGTATCAAGCAAAACTATCGGGGAAAAATACTTGCAGGTTTGGTCAATAATTAAGGTCAAAGGGAGATAAAAGCCTTCCTTTATCAACGACAAGTGTATTTTTCCTTACGACATACTCAAATTCTACAGGCACAAGATTTGAAAGGATATTTTCAAACTCGTTCATCTTTATGCTTCCTTCACGAAGATACAGGGTTGTCATAAGTATCTGAAAATGCGGTTTTGAAAACTCGTAAAGTTCAACTCTATCAATAAACTTTCTTACATCCTTTAACTTTCCCTCCCTAACAATTGCAATCTCTTTCTTTTCAGCAATTTCGGATAACGCTTTCAACAAATCAGCCTCGTTTAAATCCTCTTTTGTATGTCCAAAAACCAAATTTGTAAAAACTGCTTCAAATGAAGTAATAGACCTTGCAGAATATGGCATTGGCTTTATCCTTTTAATTACAAGAAGGTTTGAGAATGCTTCATTCAACAAGGTAAAAACCCTATCAAGGTCAACTTCCTCTTTTAAGAAGAAGTCAAAGTATTCATCCTCGCCAACCATTCCAACGCTCAGGGGAAAGCCTAATTCAAGTTGGACTCTTTTGTTAAAACCCTCGGTATATTTCAAAGGAAGCCCTGTTCTCCTTAGCCCACGCTCAATGAGAGTCTTCATATCGAGGTGACCAAGGTAAAAAATCTCATAAGGCCTCTCAAAATTCACTCTTATTCTCACACTGTTTATTATAACATGGGGAAATTTATAATCAAGCCTTTTAATTGTTCAATCTTGAATCTTTTTGCTTGTAATATATTACTTTTTGTGTTATAATTTTTTAGTGAAATGAGGTGAAATATGCTAAAACTTGAAAACATAAGTTATAAGGCGGAAAACAAAATAATCCTCCGCGACATCTCAATGGAGTTTGAAGAGGGCAAAAAGTATGCAATCCTTGGCGTAAACGGTGCAGGAAAAAGCACTCTTGGCTATATCATTATGGGACTTGAAGATTACAAACCTCAAACAGGAAGAATACTTCTTGATGGTGAAGATATTACAAACCTTCCAATATATGAGCGAGCAAAAAGAGGGATAACCCTTGTATTTCAGGAGCCTCCACGGTTTGAAGGTATAAGTATTGGTGCATATCTTACACTTGGCGGGAAGATAAAAATCGAAAAGGCGGAATTGGAAAATATCCTTGAAACGGTGGGTTTGAGCCCGAAATTGTATATGTCAAGGAAAGTTAACGGAAGCTTGAGCGGTGGCGAGAGAAAAAGGGTTGAACTTGCATCTATTTTAGTCCTAAAGCCAAGGTATGCCATTCTTGATGAGCCAGACTCTGGAATTGACATTATGAGCCTTGAAATGGTAAACAATGTCCTCAATTATATTGCTTCATACGGTGGCACACCAATAATCATAACACACAGAGAAGAGATGGCAGAAAATGTTGATTTTGCATACCATATCTGTAATGGTGTAGTCCTACACAAAGGGAAAGCAACAGAAGTTATTGAAGAATACAAAAAAGAGTGCGGGATATGCGACCATCCAAACGTACCCGAGAAAAACGAAAAAGCAATGACTTCTAAAGAAAAAGAGGAGGTGTCAAAATGAGTATAAATGTTACAAATGAATATAAAGAACTCGTAGAGGCGCTTGAGAAAAATGGCGCTGATGCTTCAAAATACTTTGATAAAAGAGTTGCATCAATTATTATAAGCGGAAATAGAGTAATAGGACTAAACAATGTAAAGGGAGTAAAACTTACTCCAACACAAATCGAAAACGGTGTTAAAGTTGATATGGAGATAGAAGAAGGAACTATCCTACCAATTCCTATACATGTTTGCACAGGCTATGTCGAGAAAAAGGGGCTTCAAAATGTCGTGTTTAACATAAGGATAAGGAAAAATGCAAAGGTAAAGTTTACCGCTCACTGTGTATTCCCACAGGTAGAAGAGTTTACACACAACGCCATTTCTAATGTTATTGTTGAGGAAGGCGCAATAATGGAGTATAATGATGAACACTTCCATTCAGATCTGGGCACTATAAACTTAAGGACAATCACAAACGCAAAAGTCGAAAAGGGCGGCATATACAAAAATAGTTTTACTCTTACAAAGACACGGGTAGGAAAACTCTATGTTGAGATGAACCTCGACCTTGGAGAAGAGGCATCTGGGGAACTTGTATCAAAAATAAAAGGCACAAAAGATGACTCTATTGAAATAAAAGAGGCGCTTAATCTTAATGGCGTCCGTTCAAGAGGGATTGCAAAGTCAACAGTTGTTGCCCTTGATGAGACAAAAGCAAATATCGTAAATATCGCCTATGGAAATGCTCCTTACTCATTTGGACATGTGGAGTGTAACGAAATTACAAAAGGTGATAAGGTTGATGTAAAAACCGAGCCAATCCTCAAGGTTGTAAACGACCTTGCAGAACTTACACATGAAGCATCCATCGGAAGAGTAAATAGAAGGCAACTTGAAACCCTTATGGCAAAGGGCTTGACAGAGGATGAAGCAACAGAACTAATCATAAAGGGCATATTACAGTAAAAATCACATATTATTAAACTATCACACTCCCCCTTAATCGGGGGAGTTTTTTTATAAAAATTTCCTCATATGATTTTG
>JAEMPV010000067.1 GCA_022759145.1 Caldisericum sp. | reverse complement strand
TTTATGATGATAAAGGCACATTTCTCAAAAACTTCTTTCGTGGTATAATTGATGGCTTGAGAAACAATCTGGATAATTTTCCTTTGCAATAAAAATAACGCTTGTAATATTGTCCTGATTTAAAATGCCAATCTTACGTATCTCGGTTTAAAAATCCTTGTGTTATTTTATCCTTGTAGATTCATCTTTTTGGAAAGTTTTTTGTTCTCTTTAGACATATATGCTTTGTTTCTAGAAAAAAATTCTTATTTACATTGTCTATACTTTTTAAAAACATCAACACAATAAGAAAGTTTAAAACAATTTTAAATTAAAAAAAATTCTAAAAACATAGCCGTTCAGTAATAATCAGTTTTTTTAGAGTTTTTTGTGCATATTTAACTTGTGCACCCTCTTGACAAATTTTAAAATACACATACACTGTTTATTGGAGAGAGGAAAGGCGAAGATATCCGAAGAAAGTTTTGGTTGCCTCGCTTCGGATGGAGCCAATGGCAAAACCGGTCCCCCTCAAAAGAGAGGATAGGATGGAGAATAAAAAACGGGGCAACGCAGTCTTTAGTTCAAATCAATTAGTTTCTATTGTTATTTCTTTTCTTATTTTTTTACCCCGTCTATAATTTTCCATCTTAGTTATTAATTAAAATTTAGAGAAAGAGAAGGCTAAGAAGCCTGGATAAGATTTGGATGCCTAAAGCCAGGTGGAGCCAATGGCAAAACCGGTCTCTTTCATGCAGAAGGGGGAATGTATGGAAAAAGACGGTTTTGTGTATTTAGAGGCTCAAGAGCTTAACAAAGCTTACACTATGGATCTTTATTGTCTTACTTTCTTATCAAGGGATGTTCTTTTGGCATCTATTTTTGAAAAAGGAGGTGATGCCATATTAAAAACATGGAGCGGAAAAGATATATATCAATAAAAATTCGCGAGAGGAGGATGGATTTATGAAAAACAAGTTTAGATTTAAAACATTTTTAGGGGGTATTTTAGTAGGATTAATTATCCTATCGGTTATTTTTGGTTTCTCCCAGAAGGCGTTTGGTGGAAGTTATGACCTCACGACTGATAATCCTCAAATATCCTACACAATAGAAGGGGCAATTTGGGAAAGATTTCAGCCTATTGACCCTACGGGTAGCGGTGTTTTTAACTCATTCCTGAGAGTACAGAAAAATGGTACTGAAAGAGGATACAACACCGATTATAGGCCACTTCAATTTGATGAAAATTCTTCAGCGGCATTCACACATAGTTATAAACTTAAAGATGTCCCTATGGTAATTAAAGGTGGCGTTATCTACAGGGAATTCCAGCTTGATATAAACGAGCAAAACAGTGACCCTCAATGGTATTTAAGCCTTAATAAATTTCAAGTGTGGGTAACAAACAATCCTAACATCACAGGTTATAGTGAAAGTTCTAACGCTTTTACATCAGGTTCAACAAAAGTCTACGACCTTGGTGATAACTGGATAAAAATGGATTACAGAGCAAACGCTGGAAGTGGTAAGAGAGATTACAAAGTTCTTATCCCTCAGTATATGTTCGATGGAAAGACAGGAGATTATGTAGTAATATTTACCCGATTTGGGGATAACTTCCCATCTGACGATGGTTTTGAAGAGTGGGGCGTTGCCGTTTATCCAGGCACTATATCAGGTTATAAGTTTAATGACCTCAATGCAAACGGTGTTTGGGATGCAGGTGAACCTGGTATTAACGGATGGACTATAAAGCTTGACGGTGGCTCAACTCATTTGACAGCAGTTACTGCAAACGACTCAAACGGAAACCCTGGTTATTACAGTTTTACGGTTCCTGCAGGAACATATACTATTTCAGAAGTTAACCAGTCAGGATGGATTGAGACTTATCCATCCGGCAACTCATACACGGTCGCATTAGGAAATGGCGAAATTGTTTCAGGCAAAAACTTCGGTAACTTCCATCCGCAACCTTCAATCTCTATAACAAAAACAGGCGACACCCTTTCAAAGATTGGTGATAAAGTCTACTACACAATCACTATTACAAACACTGGAAACATAGACCTTGAACACATAAAAGTCACTGATACGCTCCTTGGCGATATTTCTTCTTACTTCCCTTCAGCTCTTGCAACAGGTGAATCTGCAACATATACATATGAATATGCCGTCCCAACAACTGCAAGTGATCCTATGATAAGCACTGTTACAGTCCATGCAGACCCAGCACCTTTATTTGGGACTGACCTTACAACTGATGTTACAGCAACTGCTACCTGGGAAACGAACCTATTCCAGCCTAACTTCACAGTGACAAAGACTGGCAATACCCTTTCAAAAATCGGTGATACAGTCCACTACACAATCACAGTAACCAATACAAGCTCAACGGATACACCAGAGATGACATTCCACATAACGGATACCATGCTTGGTATTGATGAGACAAAGGTTATTGCAAACGGTTCCTCTTATACCATTGAGAAGGATTTCGTTATTCCAGAAGGTGCCTCAGATCCATTTGTGAACACGGTAAATGTCCATGCAACAATTGCAGGCTTCCCGAATACATACGATAAGAGTGCTACCTGGGAAACGAACCTATTCCAGCCTGCAATAGAGATAACCAAAACTGGAGACCCAATAAGCAAAGTTGGAGACACAATTACATACACAGTGACAATTACCAACAAAAGCTCGGAAGATACTCCACATCTTGTATTCGATAGTTTTACAGACTCGCTTGTTAGCGGCATTACTCTTCCAGTAGAATTAACAAACGGACTTGACTACGAAGAATCTGTCACATTCACTTACACATACACTGTGAAGACGGGAGATCCAGACCCACTTTCAAACACTGCAACAGTGCACTTCCATCCATATGGATTCCCTAATGATATATGGGGAAGTTCAACATGGTCTGTCGATTTGGTGCATCCGAACACCAAAGTTTCAATTACACCTAATACCTGGGAAACCTTCCCTGGCGGAAACGTTATACTTACAATCACTGAACAAAACACTGGTGATTGCCCAATTGAAAATGTTAAGGTCACTCTTAACCCAGGTGCAGTTGAATTTGAAAAATCTTCTTCATACTATGTAAGTGGGGATACAAACGATAATGGAATTCTTGATGTCGGTGAAACCTGGACATGGGTTTACCAGACTACAATAACTGCTGATACAACCTTCTCAGTAACAGGTTACGGAAATCCTGTTGGACTTTCAAACGAAATCACACCTCCAAATTACCCAGATGAATATGCAGAAGTTACAGTAAAAGTTAAAGGCGCTACTCGTACATTAGGCTTCTGGCAAACCCACCTCGATTTCACAACCTATGTCTTTAATAACTACTGTGGAAGTTATATAGACCTTGGTTGGAAGAAAGTTGATAGCATTGATAAAGTTATGGGTATATTCTGGGCAAATGTTGCTAAAGATTCCACTGGAAAGAAGCGTTCTGCTCTCGACCAGGCAAGAATGATTGCAGGACAGCAAGCACTTGCTGCAATTCTCAATAGTTCTATGAAAGGTAGTGCACCACTTCCAGCAGGATACAACTTAACAACAATTGCAAATACGCTTGCTGGAACTGACATTAATGCGATAAAGACTTTGGGTTCTGTGCTTGGTGCATATAACCAGAGTGGCGACACATTTGCACTTGACCCATCACTTCCACCTACAGGAAGGGCAAATCCAATTGATGCAAGGAAGATTGCAAACATCCCATTTGCAGATTAGTTAAGTCATCTAAGTTTGTTGCAAACAGGGGGCTTAGCCCCCTGTTTTTATTAAATGAGAAAAGCACAGAATTTTTGAGAGCCTATTTGATTTGTGTGGTTTACGCTCACTTTATAGTTAATTCCAGCATTTTCTGAGGTAGATTTCACTTCAAATTATAATTGTTATTCACTTTTCTCCTATTTAAATGGCTTTTGAATTAGACTTCTATTTAAAGCAAAGTTTTTTAACATTTTTGAGCATATTTGATTTCTAAAGGTTTGTTTTCATTGTTTTCTTCTACGACAATAAAGGCGCATTTCTCAAAAATTTCTTTCGTGGTATAATTAATAGATTGAGAAACAATATGGAGGTTAAAAATGGGTAAGAAGATTTTAATTTCGGTTG
>JAEMPV010000066.1 GCA_022759145.1 Caldisericum sp. | reverse complement strand
TATGTTGCAGGCGTTGGCTGTTTTGAGGTCCACAATTTAAATGTGTATTGTCCTGCAGTGTTTGGATTCACAATGCCTGTATAAAGCCCAAAAACGAGTTTCGTAGAGTAGCCAGCATTAAAAGTAAATTGTGTTGGTGGAATAGTTAGTTTAACAACATTTTGAGTAACTAAAACATTATTTGTAAAATCACCAACTTGAGCGCTTCCTTGAATAAGTGCAAAATTTCTTCCGTCAATTGTAGGCGGTATATTAAACCCCTGAGGAAATTCTACCGAAATCGAGTCCCCAGGTACAAGAGCAAGCCCTGGAACAAAGAAAAATTCATAAGTACTTGTTTGTCCAAGTTTTGGATTGTCAATATTTATAGAAGAAATAGTAACAGCGCTTCCAGACTGTGCAGTTGCAACACTAAAAGTTCCACTTACAACATAATTACCGCTCACCGTAACCTGAATAGTATGTGTCCCTGTTGTAAGAGGCACGAAGTTTGCAGATGTGTCAATAACTATTGCAAATGGAGTGTTTGGACTTATGTTTACATTTATACCTGTCCTAATAATAAGGCTTTTTGCTAAGGTGACGGGGCTCGTAGAAATTGATGCACTTGATACATATTGTGCAGCACCTGTCCCAACTTGCGTATATACGCTTTGAGTAGAAACAGCTGTTGGAATAGAAAATTTTTGGCTTTGGTTAGTATCGCCATCGATGAGGATTTCAATTTGCGTGTTAGCACCAACATAAGCGTTTGCAAGAGTCAAATTTACCGTTATTTTATTAGCGACATTTGTTGCATTTGGAGAAAGATTAACAGTAATTGAATCAGAAGCCTTTACCAACCCAGGTGGTAAAAGCAAAGCCATTAAAACAAAAACTGCTATCAAACTAAGAATTTTTCTTTTCATTTTGACCTCCTAATTTTTCTCCATTATACCATAAATTTAAGGTGCAGGATAGGTAATTGTAATTTTCTTGAGAGTTCCGTCCCAATCGACTTTTGCCCCCAATTGTTCAGAAACAAAACGAACGGGAAGCATAGTCCTTCCATTTATAATTTTTGGCGTAACCTTGCTATTACTAGGGTCAATAAGTGTAACAATTCCATTTACACGAGCTTGAGGCTTATCTATCCACATTTCAATTGTTTTGTTCCCAAGAATAATGGTAACCTTTCTTTCTATGTTATCCCAGGCAATTGAACCACCAAACTTTTCAATAATCGGTCTTATCGGAACAAGTGTCCTACCTTCTACAATAACAGGTGGTGAGTCAAGCGTAATTGCCTCTCCATCTGAAGTTATCATCTTATTTGAGCCAACAAAAAGCGTTAAGATAACTGTCTTTGAATAAGTCACCTTAAGAGTTCTTGTTGCTACATTTCCTGCTCTGTCGTAGGCTTTTATTTCTATTGTGTTCTCACCTTGAGTTAAAAGCAAGTTATACGAAAATGTAAAGTCCTGATTTAAGGTTACTTCAATACCATTTATCGTCACTTTCGCAATCCCCGACTCGTTATCAACTACTTTCCCAGAAACATTGACAGATGCAACATTTACTTTTATACCATCCTGAGGAGAGAATATAGTAACAACAGGAGGAAGGTTATCCTCTATTGCAACGCTTCTATAAACTCCTGAATTTGTTGCAACAAGAATTGTGTTTTTACTATCGTTTATGGAAGCAACACTCATAACAATAGTTCCCCTCGGAAGGTCTCCAAAGACATTCCAGGTAATGCCACCATCTCTTGAAACATACACACCGTCAAGCGTTCCAAGATACAGGGTGTTGGGGTTGTAAAAGTCACCTGCAAGTGTAATTGGTTTTAAAGAAGATACATTAGAAACAACTTCCCATTTTACAAGGTCTAACGATCTTAAAATGCTGTTTGAATCAAGTATGTAAACACAATTCTTTGTGGGGACAACAGCATAAATTGGTGGAACAATACCTTTTATTTGAATTGCCTGAAAGTTGTTTCCACTATCCTCGCTATAATAGAGGACACTTCCGGAAGCAAAAACATACTTTGGATTTACCATTGAGAAGTTCACTGAGTATATCTCTTCATTAGGAATAATCATTACCCAGCCAAAGCCATTATCAATAGATTTTTTGAGGCCTACTTTCGTTGCTGCAAGCATATTGTAAGGGTTTGCTGGATCTACTGCTATAGCATGTGCAAACGAGCCATAAAGAGCGTTGTTAATGTAAGTCCACGAAGATAGGCTATAATCAGTTTTAAATGTCCCTAAATTAGTTGTTGTGTAGACAATCTTATAATTTTGGTCAAAGCCAAGAGATGTTGCGTAAAGCAACCCCAAACCTGTATTTGAGAAAGAAAAATACCCTTTATTGTAAGTTAAAAATCCTTTGTTTGTTCCAATATAAAGAAGGGAGAAGTCAGGTGAAGCGATTGCGCATGCCTTGAAAGTCGAACCTGTTGTGTTTGGCTGGATTGAGAAAGTTTCTCCTCCGTCATTACTTGAAAGAATCCCATCTCTTGATACTGCATATACCTTAGAATCATCAAAGGGGTCAACATACACTTTTATTACATAGGGCTTGCTTGTCCAATCAGTCATATTGACAAAAGTGCTTCCACTATCATAACTTCTAAAGACCCCTCCTTGGGTTGCAAGATAGATTATAAACGGTTTTTTAGGATTTTGCACAATATCCAAAACGCTAATATTCAAAAAGTTCCCGATTCTTCGCCAGGTTTTGCAGTTATCAAGCGTCTTGTAAATTCCACTATTTGTTCCGATAAAGTAAGCATTAGGATCGGTAATATCTTTAACAATTGTATAAACGCTAATATTCGGTATATCGGTATTATAAGGAGCAAAAGTTACCCCACCATCCTTTGACAAATATACACCCTTATCTGTTCCAGCAATAATAAAATTGGAATTCACAGGATCGATATATGCATAATAGACTGTCGTATTAGCAAGTTCGTTATCCAACCTCTGCCAATTTATGCCTGCGTTATTTGTAATGTAAAGCCCTTTTGAAGTTGATGCGTAAAGGACACCCGGTTTTCCACTTATAGACTTTATTGCATTGATACGCACATATGTAGGGACATAATTCGGAGCAACAAACTCTAAGCCCTTGCCCATCCAAGTCCAGTTTTTCCCGCCGTCATTTGAAACAAAAACCCCCTCATTCTCAGTTCCAAGATAGATAATATTTGGATTGTTTGCATCAATTTCTATACAGGTCGCATTGGTTCCATATAGTCCGTTATTTACAGGCTCAAAATGATATGCAACACCAATTGAATATCCTCTTGCGTTACCAAAAATAGTAAAGGAAAGTGCGGTAATTAAAAG
>JAEMPV010000065.1 GCA_022759145.1 Caldisericum sp. | reverse complement strand
TGCTTTAGAATATGGAGTTTATCCTTTATTTCCTCTTTTTCACCACTATCTGCATTCTCTAACTCGGCTGAAACTGCTTTCAAACTTTTTATTGCAACATCTATCGGATCCTGTGTTTTTTTCTTTCTTATTTTATCAACAACAGCCTTTGTTTCTTCTGAACTTAAATTCTCTTTTTCTATTAAGTTTACGACTTCTCTTACTAAATTCTCGTCCTTTAATTTCACAATATTCTCTATGTGCTTTGCCGTAATTGGCGAATCTGGTGAGTCTATTTTTTGCTGTATATCCTCAGGCAAAGTTAGTAGCATTAGCCATCTCTCAAGAGTTTTCGCTGATTTGCCTATGACTTTAAGCACCTTTTCTATTACATTTTTTTCTTCTTCATTGCACTTATTAAATCTATAATTGCTAACTATCTTAAGAACCTCACTCTTATCAGCATGTAGCATCAAACTGAGATATTCTTGCAAGGCCTTAGAGCGTTCAATTGGAGATACATCTTCTCTTTGAAGATTCTCTATAATCTGTACTTCTCTTATTTCTTCTTCGCTTTTTACATCTTTTATTATGCACTTAATCTTATTTAACCCCGCAATTTTACATGCTCTCCATCTTCTTTCACCTGCAACGATAACGTACTTATCACCCGATTTCCTAACAATAATAGGCTGAAGGAGGCCTTTCTCCTTTATACTACTTGCCAATTCATTAAGACTTTCTTCCGAAAAATGCTTTCTAGGTTGATTTGGATCCGGTATAATATCATCAATATCTATTAGGCTAATATTCTCAACTGATAGATGCTTATAAAACACAGAATCAGCTTCCAATGGTACTCTCTTGCTCGATGGCATCTTCCACCTCCTTTGTTAAAATTAGATACTGCTTTGCAACCTCAGAATTTGGATCAAAGAGCACGACCGGTTTCTTTGCAGCATAGCTATCTTTTACCTTCGTTGTATACATAATATCAGTCTTAAAGATCCTTATTTGATCTCCAAATTCTTCCATAAGTACCTGCTTTGCTTCTTTAGCGTGCAGCGTTCTTCTATCAAACATGTTCACAACAATTCCTAGAATTTCAAGTTTAGGGTTAATGACATTTTTGACCTTGATAACATATTCGATAAGATTCTCCATTCCTCTTAAACTTAAAACATCAGGTGCAACAGGAATAAGAACGTAATCAGCCGCAACAAGTGCATTCATCGTTAGAACTGAAAGGCTCGGAGGACAGTCAATGATAATATAATCGTATTCGCTTTTGACAGGGTCGATTGCTCTTTTTAAAAAATACTCTCTCCCTATTTCTCCTATTAACCTTACTTCCCCCTCTGAAAGCTGAAGATTTGATGGTAGTAAATATACATTGTTTATATCCTCTCTGTGAAGAAGAACTGAGTCAATACTAGCAGAATCAAAAAAAACATTATAGATGGTCTTTTCTAGTTCATCTGGATTCCAACCAAAAGCGGTAGACAAAGCAGCTTGAGGGTCCATATCCACCAGAAGAATTTTTCTGTCCTCTTTCAAAGATAGTGAACAGGCCAGATTAGCACTAACTGTGGACTTCCCAACACCACCCTTTTGATCAATGACAGCGATGCTAATTCCCTTCTTCTTCATTTCTCCCTCCTTAATCATTTAGACTCCTCTTCATGTAATTTCTTCATCCTCTTCAACGCATAGTGCACAGTAGACTCGTGAATATGGAATATGCGGGCAATATCTACATGAGAAAATGATCCCATAGAATCAAGTTGGTATATAATTGCATCTCTAATGCTCTGTAATTCCTTTTTATTTTTCCCTTTTAATCTACCTTTTAGCATGGAAAATGTAATGTCATTTCCATATCGCGCTCTAATATATTTCATAACCTCCTCTTCCTCTAATGCCGGAATAGTAATATCGTTCTTTTCAAAAACCTTTTTAAGCGCTTCTAACCTAATTTCTTTACCTTCAACACTGCTAACGCTTCTTATAATATTTAGAATTTTCATTAATTCTCGGACATTTTTAACCTCTATACTCAATATAGCATTTTTGGTAGTTTCATCAATTAACAAATTCTCCTCTTCTATCAACACATTTAGTAATTTTTCTTTAAGTTCATAATCTGGTGGTTCCAAAAATGACGTTATACCATCTTGCATTCTAGACGAGACCTCCTCCATAAATGGAGGTGGCAATTTTTCCTGGGGAAACACCGAAGTAAAGACAAGAATTTTATGTGAGTTAAAATAATGGTCTATAAGAGATTTAAGTTCAAGCTGTACTCTTTCTCTTCCACTTAAAGAATGAACATCATCTATAAGAAGGGCATCTGCTTCTTGGATTTTTCGTATACGTGCTGTTCTATAATCCGGTTTTTTTGTAACTGCATCAACTATATACTCGGTAAAAGTATTGGCGTTAAAATAAGCGACATTCTTGCCTTGCGATAACAAACTCCAAGTTATTCCCTGTAATAAATGCGTCTTCCCTTGCCCATAACTTCCAAAAATATACAGTAGTTTATTTTTGTGCTGGAACTTTTCTTCGTTGTGACTTATTTCAACTGCTTTTCTAAAAGCATCTTCGTTGCATGAACTCACCTGAAATTTATCGAATATGTATTCCTTGTTTAAAGTGGCAGGAACAACTAAATGACCGCTTAGTACCTCTTCGTTTTCCTCAAGAATCTCGGTTATTGGTCCAACAGAAATCTCATATTTGCCAAGTCTTTCTTCTATTGCTTTAGTAATAATGTCCTTCATTCCACCAAAATTAACACTGAATTGATATGCAAGAGTTTGATTGCAGGAAATTAATACTTTTTTCTCTTCAGAATTTACAAAAAACTTTGCGTTCTTAAACAATTCAATAAGATGCCTTTCACTCTCCTCTTTTCCATCAAGTATTTCTGTTATTCTTTTTACAATCATACCTTATTATATACAAATTCAAGAATTTACAAAATAAAAAATCTTGAATTTCCACTACTTGAATTTTGATTATGTAACTTGTGGATAAAATACTTGAATTACCACTTGAATTATATCTTGAATTATCTCAATTTGGAATTCAATGTTGAATTCAAGATATATTCAAGTTACATTCAAGTTCAAATTCAAGTCTAAATAGTACTGATATTTACTAAATTTATTAACCATCGTCCACACTATCCACAAATATTATTGTGTATGAATTTATGTATTTTCAATATCTTTAAAAGAACAGTAAATATATTAATAAGATGTGTGGATAAGAAAAAAATTAAAATAAATGATATACTTTACTTTAAT
>JAEMPV010000064.1 GCA_022759145.1 Caldisericum sp. | reverse complement strand
TCCGTGAAGGTGGTAAAACTGTAGGTGCTGGAGTTATTACAAAGGTTATTGAGTAAAGGAGTGTGAAAAAATGAAGAAGGATCGTTTAAGAATTAGATTAAAAGCATTTGACAACAAGATTCTTGATCTTTGGGCAGCAAAAATTGTCGAAGTAGCAAAATCAAATGGTGCAACAGTTTCAGGGCCAATCCCACTGCCTACAAAGAGAACTGTTTTTAATGTTTTGAGAGCACCTAACATAGATAAAGACTCTCAAGAGGCATTTGAAATTTGCGTGCATAAGAGGTTGATTGAAATTATTGACGCTACACCCGAAATTACACAGAAGTTAGCGAATATGGATATACCTCAGGGTGTGGAAGTTGAGATTAAGATTTAATGGAGGTTGTTATGGCAAAGGGAATTTTAGGACTTAAAGTAGGAATGACTTCCGTTTACCTTGGGGACACTGTGGTACCCGTAACAGTAATTCAAGCGGGTCCTTGTACAATTGTTGATAAAAAGACAAAAGATACTCACGGATATGATGCAGTAGCCCTTGGTTTCTTAGAAGTTAAGCCAGAAAAATTAAACAAACCTATGAGAGGTTTCTTTGAAAAGCGAGGACTTAAGCCCTTTAGATTCTTAAAAGAAGTAAGGGATATGGAGGGTGAAGTTGGTGAAACTATTACTGTTGAGGCTTTTAAAGATGTAAAGTATGTTAAAGTAACAGGCACTTCTATGGGTAAAGGCTTCCAGGGTGTTGTCAAGCGTTGGGGTTTTGGAGGTTGGCCAAGGACACACGGACACGAAGCAGAAAGGCGTCCTGGTTCTATTGGTCAGCGTGCAACCCCAGGTAGAGTATTTAAAGGTATGAAGATGGCAGGTCATCTTGGAAATGAAACTGTAACTGTGAGGAACCTCGAGGTTGTTAAAGTTATACCCGAGAAAAACCTTATTCTTGTAAAGGGAAGTGTTCCTGGACCTGACAAGGGCCTGCTCCTTATTAGAGCATAGGAGGATTGAAATGAAGAGTAATGTAATTGATGTTAAGAATAATACAGTTGAGTCTCTTGAACTTCCTGATGATTACTTTGCAAGAGAAGTTAAAAAACATCTCATATATGAGGCAGTCCAAAGGTATCTTGCAAATAGAAGAAGGGGAACCGCTGATACAAAGGAAAGAGGAGATGTAAGTTACAGCACCAAGAAAGTTAGACCCCAGAAAGGACTTGGTCGTTCAAGACAAGGTGCAAGAACTTCTAACATATGGAAGGGTGGGGCTGTTGCATTTGGACCACACCCCAGAGACTTCTCAAAGAAGATGAACAAAAAAGAAATTGATGCTGCAATCTTTTCTGCATTAACTGCTCGATTTAACGACGGTGATGTTCATATCCTTAGTAATGTAAAGCTATCTGGAAAGACAAAAGAAGCGATGGAAATTCTTAAGAGAGTTCAGGAAACATTGAATAAAGACCTTGGAGATGTTCTGTTTGTGTATTCAGAAGAGAACGGCGAAGTGGAAAGGGCTTTAAGAAATGTTCCAACTGTTAAGCCTCTTAATTATAAGTTCCTCAATGCATACGACCTTATGGTTTTTGATTCCATTGTAATGTCAAAAGAGGCAGTTCTTGGAATTGAAGGGTGGTGGAAATAATGGAGACTTATGAAATCTTAGTAAGACCTTTAATCACTGAAAAGACAACAAAGCAAATGGCACAGGGAAAGTACACTTTTGTCGTGCATGAAGATGCAAATGTCCAGATGATTAAAAAAGCTGTTGAAGAAGCCTTTAATGTTAAGGTAAAGGATGTAAATATTGGGAAAGTTTTTGGGAAGAAGAAGAGAGTTCGATATAACTATGTTAGGACTCCTTCATATAAAAAGGCAATCGTGACACTCTATCCAGGTTATAAGATAGATGTCATTCAGAATGTTTGATGGAGGTAGAATATGGGTTTAAAAGTTTATAAACCAGTAACCCCAGGCCTTCGTGGTAAAACAGTTGTAAACCACAAAGAGACTATTACAAAAACTGAACCTGAAAAGTCTCTTGTTGAAGGTTTGAGAAAAGAAGGCGGAAGAAATAACACAGGTAAGATAACTGTAAGGCATAGAGGCGGTGGAAACAAGCGCCTTTATAGAATTATTGATTTTAAGAGAGACAAGGATGGTATTCCTGCAAAAGTAACATCAATTGAGTATGACCCCAATCGTTCTGCTTATATTGCTCTTTTAACATACGCTGATGGCGAGAAGAGATATATAATTGCACCACTTGGGCTTAAGGTTGGAGACACTGTAATGTCAGGACCTAATGCCGAAATAAAAGTTGGTAATGCTTTGCCTCTTAAGAACATTCCTCTTGGAACATTTATTCACAACATTGAACTTATTCCCGGAAGAGGTGGCCAAATTGCAAGGTCAGCAGGAGCAGGTGCACAGTTAATCGCAAAAGAAGAAGAATACGCCCAGATAAGAATGCCTTCGGGCGAGATCAGAAAAATAAGACTTGAATGCAAAGCAACGATCGGACAGGTTGGTAATCTTGACCATGAAAATGTTAACCTTGGTAAGGCTGGACACAAGAGACATCTCGGTATTAGACCAACTGTTAGAGGTTCTGCAATGAACCCTGTTGACCACCCGCATGGTGGTGGAGAAGGTAAGGCTCCTATTGGTCATCCTGGTCCTCTTACGCCTTGGGGTAAACCAACTCTTGGTTACAAGACGAGAAAGAAGAAGAATCCTTCCGATAAATACATCATTAAGAGGAGGAAATAATTATGGGAAGAACTGGTAAGTGGGTTGATCCCAAACTTCTTGAAAAGATTAGAAAAATGAATGAAAAAGGTGAAAAGAAGGTTATTAAGGTTTGGTGTAGACGCTCTACTATTACAGAAGAAATGGTAGGGCACACAATAGCAGTCCACAACGGAAAAACACACATTCCTGTTTATATTGTGCCTGATATGGTTGGACATAAGTTGGGCGAGTTTGCTCCTACCCGTACATTCCACGGTCACAGAGCACCAACTGCTCGTGTTATCACGAAGACATAAGGAGGTTCTTGAATGGAAGCATATGCTATTGAAAGACACCTAAGGCTCTCTGCAAGTAAGGCAAGGCTTGTTGCAGAGTTGATAAAGGGTAAATCGGTAACCGAAGCAAGAGCAATTCTTAAGGCTCTTCCACATAAGGCTGCTCGTTACTTAGAAAAGGCACTTGATTCTGCAGTTGCAAATGGTGTAAATAACTTTAAAATGGATGAGGACCTTATGTATGTTGACAAAATATTTATAGATGCAGAAGGACCTCTTAAAAGAGTTCTTCCAAGAGGATTTGGCAGGGCGGATATAATTCGAAGGCCGGTAAGCCAGATCAAGATAATTGTGAAAGAGAAAGAGGAGGTTTAATGTGGGACAGAAAACTCATCCTTATGGTTTTAGGTTAGGAATAACCAAAGACTGGTGGAGCAAATGGTACTCCCCAAAGAAGGACTACTCTTCCTATTTACTTGAGGACTTTAGAATTAGAAAAGAATTTAAATCTCTTGGTTTTAATGCT
Source organism: Caldisericum sp. (assembly GCA_022759145.1). NCBI lineage: Bacteria > Pseudomonadati > Caldisericota > Caldisericia > Caldisericales > Caldisericaceae > Caldisericum > Caldisericum sp. The sequence continues at coordinate 15,197 of JAEMPV010000064.1, read as the reverse complement.
GCAATCTCAAAAGTCGAAATTATAAGAAAAGGAACCTCAGAGTTAAGAGTCGTAATTCATACGGCTCGTCCTGGAATGCTTCTTGGAAAGAAGGGTTCTGAAGTTAGTAAACTCGAGGATATGGTGAAAAAGGTAATCGACCACAAATACGATAATTTAAAGGTTGATATAAGAGAAGTAAAGCATCCCGAAATTGATGCAGAACTTATTGCACAAAACGTTGCCCAGAGGCTTGAGCAGAAAACACCACACAAAAGAGCTATTAAGCAAGCAATCACGAGAGCAATGAGGTCAGGCGCTCAGGGAATAAAAGTTCAAGTTTCTGGAAGGCTTGAAGGTGCAGAAATTGCAAGAACTGAATGGTTTAGGGAAGGAAGAGTACCACTACAAACACTCGATGCAGATATTGACTATTCAGAAACTATTGCAAAGACAAAATTTGGAGTCATCGGAGTAAAGGTTTGGGTTTATAAAGGTACTGCTAAAGAGCCCTTGTTCTTTGCTTCATAATTGGAGGTGAAACTATGTTAATGCCAGAAAGAGTAAAGTATAGAAAGATGCATAGAGGTAGAACAAAAGGAAGATCAAAAGGCGCTACCTCAGTGCATTTTGGTGAATATGGAGTCCAGGCACTTGAACCAGGCTGGATTTCCTCAAGGCAGATTGAGGCTTGCAGGTTGATACTTATTTCAGCAGTAAGAAAGAGCGGAAAGCTTTGGATAAGAATTTTCCCTGACAAATCTGTTACAAAGAAGCCAGCAGAAACGAGAATGGGCGGCGGAAAAGGTGATGTTGACCATTGGGTTGCAGTAGTTAAACCTGGAAGAGTTATGTTTGAGTTTTCTGGAGTTGATAGAGAAACTGCAGAATCACTTGTCAAGCAAGTAGGACATAAACTTCCAGTTAAGGTAAGAATGCTTACCTTAGAGGAGGAATAATTATGAAGATTCAACAGATTCGTGATATGACTGACCAAGAAATAGAAAATACTTTAAAGACTTTAAGGAAAGAACTCTTTAACTTGAGGTTCCAACTTGCTACTCATCAACTTCATAATCCTGCAAGGATTAGAATAGTAAAGAAGGATATTGCAAGACTTCTTACAGTAAAAAGAGAACGTGAGTTAAAGAAGGAAGAGGTGTAAAAATGGGAAAGAAAGAACTTGTTGGTGTAGTTGTTAGCACCTATATGAAAACCGCTGTAGTAAAAGTAGAACGAATTACCCATCATCCTCTCTACTTGAAGCAGATTAAGACCTTTACAAAATATTATGCTCATGATGAGAACAATCAAGCAAAAGTTGGAGACACCGTGAGAATTAGACAAACTCGTCCTTTAAGTAAACTTAAAAGATGGAGAATTGTTGAAATTTTGGGTGGAGGTGAATAATGGTTAGACAATATTCACGATTAGTGTGTGCAGATAATACAGGTGTAAAAGAAGTTTCTATTATAACTGTTCTTGATGTGGGACACAGACCAACCGGGACTGTTGGTGATAGAATTGTTGCAACAGTTAAGAAAGCTGTTCCCAATAGTCCAATTCCAAAAGGAACAATTGTAAAAGCAGTTATTGTTAGAACTAAATATCCTATTAAAAGAGAAGATGGAAGTATTATAAGATTTGATGATAATGCATGTGTCATACTTGATAACGAAGGAAATCCCAAGGGGACACGTGTGTTTGGTCCAGTTGCAAGGGAAATAAGGAAGAAGGGCTATGTTAAAATTGCCTCCCTTGCACCTGAAGTTCTGTAGGAGGAAGCGTTATGAATAAGGTTAAATATCTTGATATTAAAAAGGGAGACCTTGTGGTTGTTATTGCAGGAAAGGACAAGGGAAAACAGGGAAAAGTTTTGAAGACTATCCCAGAAGAGGGAAAGGTAATAGTGGAAGGCGTTAATATGCAAACTCATTTCCTTCGTCCAACCCAGGATATGCCGCAGGGCAAAATAACCAAGAGAGAAGGACCAATTTTTGCTCACAAGGTAATGGTTATATGCCCGCATTGCCACACAAAGACAAGAGTCTCTCATAAGATTCTCGAAGATGGCAGTTCCGTAAGAGTATGCAGGAATTGCCATGAAGTTATTGATAAGATTTAAGAGGTGAGTGTATGGGAAAGAAAGTGACTTTTAAATTGGATAGCAAACTTGAAAATTTGCTAAGCGAAAAACTGCCTCAGTCACCTTTGAAATTGAAGTATGAAACTGAGGTTAAGAAAAAGATGATGGAAAAGTTTGGTTATAAGAATGTTATGCAGGTTCCGAAAATCGTTGCAATTGCAGTTAACCGTGGTATAGGTGAAGCAAACGAAAATCCTTCAGCTCTTGAGAAGAGTGTTCAGGAATTCATACTCATTACAAGGCAGAAGCCTGCAGTTGCAAGAGCAAAAAAATCAATTGCATCATTCAGGGTTAGGGAAGGTTCCCCAATTGGAGTGAGAGTTACATTAAGGGGCAACAAGATGTATACCTTCTTTGAAAAACTCATTAATTCTGCACTTCCAAGGATTAGAGACTTCAAAGGTCTTTCTCCTAATTCCTTTGATGGTAGAGGAAATTATACATTCGGCATAAAAGAACAACTCATATTCCCGGAAATTGAATACGATATGGTTGATAAGGTTAGAGGATTTGATGTGACGATTATAACAACTGCAAAAACAGATGAGGAAGCAAAGGCTCTTTTAGAGTTTATGGGCTTCCCGTTCAGAAAGAATTAGAGGTGAGATATGGCAAGAAAGGCAATGATTGAAAAAGCAAAGAAACCTCCAAAGTTTAAAGTAAGACAGCATAATAGATGTAAGATCTGCGGAAGACCCCGTGCTTATTATAGCAAATTTGGACTTTGCAGGTTGTGCTTGAGAAAACTTGCTCTTAAAGGCGAACTTCCTGGTGTTAAGAAAGCAAGTTGGTAAGGAGGAAGAATATGATAAACGATTTAGTATCCGATGTCCTTGTAAGAATAAAGAACGGAAGCGATGCAAGACACAAGTTCGTAGTCGCACCTTCCTCTAAGGTTGTTCTTGGTATTTTAAAAGTCCTCAAAGAAGAAGGTTTTATAAAGGATTTTGAGTCAATTCAGATTGATGGGAAACCTTTTGTTAAAATTCACCTCAAGTATGGACCAAACAAAGAACCATCAATTTTGGGTATCAGAAGAGTAAGCAAGCCTGGAAGAAGGATATATGTAAAAAAAGACGAATTGCCGAAAGTCTTTGATGGTTTCGGTATAGCGATTATATCCACTCCCCAAGGTATTATGAGTGACAAAATGGCTCGTAAACTTGGGCATGGTGGCGAAGTTGTCTGCTTTGTGTGGTAGGAGGTGCTTATGTCGAGAATAGGAAAAATGCCAATACCAATTCCTCAAGGGGTTACTGTGAACATCCTTGATGGGAACGTGGTTGAAGTAAAAGGCCCGAAGGGAACTTTAAAAAGAGAGTTCCATCCGGATATGAAAATTGAAATCGTTGATAATAGTATAGTTGTTAAGAGAAATTCAGATAAACCTTTCTATAAAGCTCTTCACGGAACAACAAGGGCTCTTCTCAATAATATGGTCGTTGGAGTTACAAATGGCTTCTCTAAGAGACTTATTATAAACGAGAAGACCTATAAAGGTGAAGTAAAAGGAAGAAAGGTTCAATTCGAATTAGGGTATAGCCACCCGATTTTAATGGATATTCCAGAAGGACTCAATGTAGCGATAGAAGGAAACGTAATAACTGTCTCTGGTATTGATAAAGAACTTGTAGGTGCTTTTGCCCAGAAGATAAGACACCTTAGGAAAGTTGATCCTTACAAAGTTAAGGGAATTATCTACGAAGGTGAAAAGATCAGGCGTAAAGCCGGTAAGACTGTAGCTTCTGGAAAGTAAGGAGAGTGGACTATGATTAAGATAACACCAAGAAACGAATTAAGAAAAATTAGGCACAAGCGAATTAGAAGGAAAGTTGCTGGGACTGCTTCTAAGCCAAGACTTTCCGTCTATATCAGTTTAAAACATGTTTACGCACAACTCATTGACGATGAGACTGGCAGGACTCTTGTTTCTGCATCTACACTTGATAAGGAACTTAAAGAAACATTAAAAGAAAAAACTCTTACTGAAAAAGCAAAAGCAGTTGGCAAATTGATTGCAGAAAGAGCACTTGCAAAAGGTATCTCTGAAGCCGTATTTGATAGAGGCGGATACCAGTATCACGGTAGAGTTAAAGCCCTTGCTGATGAAGCAAGGAATGCAGGACTCAAATTTTAGTAGGAGGGTCATGTGGCTACGATGGATAGAAGAACAGCAGAAGTGAAAGAATTTGAAGAGTCAATTCTTCAAATCGATAGAGTTTCAAAAGTAGTAAAAGGTGGAAAAATTTTGCGTTTCAGAGTTGCAGTTGTTATTGGAGACAAGAAGGGTAGAGTTGGTGTTGGAATTGGAAAGGCAAGAGAAATTCCATCTGCAATTCAAAAGGCAATAAGCGATGCAAAGAGGAACCTTGTTACCGTTCCTTTGAAAAATAATACGATTCCCATGAGAATAACTGCTAAGAAAGACACTGCTCATGTGTTCCTTGCACCAGCAGTTCAGGGAACAGGACTTGTTGCAGGGAGAGTTGTGAGAATGATTGCAGAAAAAGCAGGTGTTCAAGATTTACTCTCCAAGTCTCTTGGCTCATCGAACCCATTAAACGTTGCCCAGGCGACATTGAAGGCGTTTAGTGATATGGAAAAGATCATGAGGGTGAACGATCTCCGAAAGGCAAAAGAAGGAGGCAAAGATGAAGGTAAATGATCTCAAACCAAAGGCTAACTCAAAGAAGGAGAAGACCAGAGTCGGTCGTGGAAATGGTTCTGGCAAGGGTACATACTCTACTTATGGCTGCAAGGGACAAAGGTCCCGTTCAGGTGGAGTTAAAGCAAAAGGTTTTGAAGGCGGTCAAACTCCTATTTATAGAAGACTTCCTAAATATAAAGGATTCAAGCCTTTAGAAAGAGAAGAATATATTGAGGTTAATGTTGATAATCTTGAGAAAATTGCAGGAAACGAAAAAGAGATTAATTTGAATGAACTCCTTGGAGGTCCTGTTAAAGTTTTGGGAAGAGGGGAAATAAGTGTTTCTCTCGTTGTTAAAGCCTCCAAATTCTCAAAGCAAGCAAAAGAAAAGATAGAAAAAGCACAAGGGAAAGCCGAGGTAATCTAATATGTGGGAAACGATTAGAAGAGCGTTTAAGTTAAAAGAGTTAAGACAGAGAATTTACTTTACTCTCTTCTTATTCATCCTTTTCAGGCTTGGAACCTACATCCCAGTAGTAGGCATTGATAGAACGCAAATTGCAAATCTTCTTTCACAGGGTGGATTCCTAGCTTTGATGGACTTATTCTCTGGCGGTGGTTACACTAACTTCTCAATCTTTGCTCTTTCAGTTTTCCCATACATTAACGCATCGATTATCCTACAACTTCTTTCCTATGTAATCCCTTCTCTTGAAGCACTTGTAAAGGAAGGCGGAGAAGAAGGGCAACGGAAAATGGCTCAGTACACAAGATACCTTACAGTGGCTCTTGCAGCACTGCAGGCATTCTCTGTAATCGTTATTTTCAGGAATTACCTTGTCAATCAAAGCATACTTCTTAAACTTGTAATTATGGCAAGTCTTATTGCAGGGTCTTACCTTGTTTTGTGGCTTGGTGAGATAATGACGGAAAGAGGTATTGGCAATGGTGTTTCTCTTATAATTTTTGCAGGAATTATAAGTAGAATCCCTGTAAGTTTTGTTGAAATTGGTGAAAAATTATCAGCAGGTGCTGTAAGTATTGCAAGTGTTATAGGTGAATTTCTTGCATTCCTTGTCCTTCTTGTTCTTGTTATTTTTGCATACCAGTCGGAGAGACGTATTCCCGTGCAGTATGCAAAGAGAATTGTAGGAAGAAGAGTATACGGCGGACAAACAACATATATACCTTTAAGACTTGTCCAGGCGGGCGTTTTACCGATTATCTTTGCGGTTTCCTTTATGGCATTTCCCGCAACAATAGGACAGTTTTTCCCGAATTCGTGGTTTACTAAGCACATAGCGACACCCATCTTTGGTACACCAACAAGTATATGGTATAACCTAATTTACTTCTTCCTCATTGTCGGGTTTACATTCTTCTATACGGAGATGACTTATGACCCGATCAAGTTAGCAGACGACCTTAAAAAATACGGAGGCTTCATTCCTGGTATTAGACCTGGTGAATCAACTGCCCAGTATATTGCCTCAGTATTAAGAAAAATTACGCTTCCCACATCCATTTTCCTTGGGCTTGTTGCAATCATTCCAAACCTTGTATTCAGAAGAATGACCATTACTTCATTTGTTTTTGGTGGAACATCGCTTCTTATTATTATAGGTGTTGCTCTTGAAACTATGAGAGAGGTTGAAGCATATCTCCTTATGAGACAATACGAGGGCTTTTTGAGATGAAGAAACACCTTGTTCTTCTTGGTCCCCCAGGGGCTGGAAAAGATACACAAGGTAAAATTCTTTCAACTAAGTTGAATATACCAATGATTTCTTCAGGTGATCTTGTAAGAAAAGAGATAAACGATAAAACTGAGTTTGGTTTGAAATTTAAAGAACTTACTGAAAATGGAAATCTTGTTCCTGATGATTTTATGAACGATTTTTTTGCACACGTACTTGACAATTTTGAACTCAAAGATGGCTTCATCTTAAACGGATTTCCCCGTACAATAAAGCAAGCGGAATTTCTCGATGAGTATCTAAAGAAAAGAAATGCAAGCATTGATCTTGTGCTTTTCCTTAACACAGATTTTGATACGCTTGTAAAAAGGCTATCAGGAAGAAGAATATGCAGAAATTGTGGTGCAGTGTATAATGTATTTTTCTCTCCTCCAAAGAAAGATGGCATTTGCGATGTATGTGGCGGAGAATTAATACAACGTGAAGATGATAAAGTTGATGCGGTTAAAACGAGAATCTCAGTGTATCTTAAGGATACCGAGCCGCTTCTTGATTTTTACGAAAAAAAAGGTATACTTAAAAGTTGCGATGCTAATAACTCCCCTGAAGTTGTTACAAATGTTTTGTTAGAGGCTATTAATGATTGTGATTAAAACAAGAGACGAAATTGAAAAAATGAGAAAATCTGGTAAAATATTAAGATTGGTGTTAGATATGGTTAAAGAAAAAATTGAACCAGGTATAAAAACAATAGAACTTGACAAAGCAGCAGAGGATATGATTTATAAACTAGGTGGAGTCCCTGCTTTTAAGGGGTATAGAGGGTTTCCTAACTCACTTTGTATCTCCATAAACGATGAAGTTATACACGGGATTCCAGGGGAGAGAATTATCAAAGATGGTGACGTTGTTAAAGTTGATGGTGGAGTTATTCTTGATGGATACTATTCGGATGCTGCATTTACGAAGATTGCAGGTACTCCGAAAAGTGATACTGATGTAAAATTGGTTGATATTGTTGAAAAGGCGTTTTTTGAAGGTATTTCTGCAATAAGTGTTGGTGCTCATCTGTATGATATTGGATATAGAATACAGAAATTTGTAGAAGGTAACGGGTTCTCCGTTTTGAGAGATTATACAGGGCATGGTATTGGAAGAAATCTCCATGAAGATCCTTCTGTTCCGAATTATGGTAAACCGGGAACAGGGATTATGTTGAGAGCAGGCATGACTCTTGCAATCGAACCGATGATAACTGCTGGAAGTTACAGGGTCTACACTGATAAGAATGGTTGGACTGTAAAAACTGTAGATGGTTCTAACAGTGCACATTTTGAGCATACGATTGCGATTTTTGAAGATCATGTTGAACTTCTTACAGAATAGGGAGGATTTTCATGGGTAAGGATCAGGTAATTGAAGCAGAGGGCGTTGTTGTTGAAACTCTTCCCGGGACAATGTTTAAAGTGAAACTTGCAAACGGGAAAGTAGTACTCGCAACTATAAGCGGTAAAATGCGCCTTAATTTTATAAAAATTTTACCGGGAGATAGGGTAAAATTGGAATTTAGTCCTTATGACCTTACTAAGGCACGAATTGTTTATAGACTTTAGAAAGGAGAGATACAATGAAAGTAAGAACATCTGTTAAAAAAATGTGTCCAAAATGCAAGATAGTAAGAAGAAGGGGTAAGCTTATGGTAATTTGCGAAAACCCTAAACATAAACAAAGACAAAAGTAGGAGGTGAACTTTGGCACGTATAGCAGGCGTTGATTTGCCGAGAGAAAAAAGAGTTGACATAGCACTTACCTATATTTACGGAATAGGTAAGCACAATTCATTAGATGTTTTGAAAGAAGCAAATGTTCCCTTGAAAAAGGTGAAAGATTTAACCCCCGAGGAGATAAAAGCAATCGAGGATGTAATAAGAGAAAAGTATGTTGTTGAAGGTGATTTGAGAAAAATCATCGCAAACAACATTAAAAAACTTATTGAAATAAATTGCTACAGAGGGATTAGACACAAGAGAGGCTTACCTGTAAGAGGTCAGAGAACAAGAACTAATGCAAGAACAAGAAAAGGTCCAAAGAAGACTGTTGGATCTGTTAGAAAGAGTGCGTAAGGAGGTAAGATGAAAAAAGGAAAGACGAGTTCTAAAAAGAAAGTACAAAAGATAGCAGGTACTGCTAAAGTGTACATAAATTCTACTTTTAATAATACAATTGTTACAGTTACAGATGAGCAGGGCAATGTTGTATGCTGGTCATCTGCTGGAAGCAATGGTTTTAAAGGAACAAAGAAGGGAACACCATTTGCGGCACAAGTTGCAGCCCAAAAAGCAGCAGAGGAAGCAATTAACCTTGGAGCAAAAAGAGTTTCTGTACTCGTAAAGGGCGGCGGTCCTGGTAGAGAAGTTGCTATTAGAGCGCTTCAGTCTGCAGGATTACAGATTGAGGAGATAAAGGATATTACTCCTATTCCTCATAACGGTTGCAGACCGAGAAAATTAAGAAGGGTATAGGGAGGTTTGAGATGGCAGTATATAATGGACCCCTTTGCAGGATTTGTAGAGCACAACAGAAAAAACTTTTCTTAAAGGGAGATAAGTGCTACACAAAGAGTTGTCCTCTTGAAAAAGGTAGAGGAATTCCAGGTCAAAAGCAAGTTGTTCTCCATATGAACAAACCTACTGATTATAAGTTCCATTTGATGGAGAAACAAAAGGTAAAGGCAATGTACGGAGTCCTCGAAAGACAATTCAGAAGATATTTTGACATAGCGATAAGACAGAAGGAGATTCCGACTGGTGATAAATTGCTCGAACTTCTCGAAAGAAGATTGGATAATGTAGTATACAGAATGGGTTTTGCTCCTAATAGACGTGCAGCAAGACAAATTGTTTCTCACGGGCATATCCTTGTGAATGGTAAGAAAGTTAATATTCCATCAGTTATACTTAACAAGGGTGATGTTGTAGAGGTAAAGGAATCTTCAAGGCAAATTCCAGTAATCAAGGCTTCGCTCGAAGAGAGAAATACCTTCCCTAATTGGGTTGAAGTTAATAAGGATTCATTTAGAGGTGTTGTGAAGGAACTTCCTAACATTAAAGAACTTGCACTTGATGTCAATCCTACTTTAATCGTAGAATTGTACTCCAAGTAATAAGGAAGTGATAAAATGTGGCGATTAGAGAGTATTTCGCTTGAAGTTTTGAAGGAAGAAGGAAATTACGGGGAGTTCAAATTTTCTCCTCTCGAGAGTGGTTTTGGATTGACCCTGGGAACTGCTATAAGGAGAACTCTCCTTAGTTCAATTGAGGGAGTTGCTCCTGTAGGTATCTATATCGATGGTGTAATCCACGAGTTCTCTACCATCGAGGGAGTTGTGGAAGATGTTGAAGAGATAATTCTAAATGTTAAGAAACTCGTTATCTCAATGGAAGCTATAGATAAAACAGTTCTCAGGTTCGAAAAAACCGGTGTTGGTGAATTAAAAGCCTCCGACCTTATACATACAAGCGAAGTAACCATACACAATCCAGATTTACATATAGCAACAATTTCTTCTTCTAAAGGCAGGCTTTCTGGTGAAATATACATAAGAAGAGGCAAAGGATATCTGCTTGAAGAGGCAGTGGAGAAGTTAGAGGATTTTCCACAGATAGTTATACCTATCGATGCTAATTTTTCTCCTGTGCTTAAAGCAACTTTCAGAGTTGAGCCCACAAGATTTGAAGAATCAGTAGACTTTGACGCCCTTATTCTTGGTATTCAAACAAAGGGCAATAAATCACCAAGACAATGCCTTGTAGAAGCGATAAATGTGCTTCTTGACTATTCAAATGCCTTTACAAAATTACTAAATGGTAAGAAACTGAGTGATATATCAGATGAAGTAAAAAACATGAAGGTTGAAGAATTAAATCTTCCCGAGAGGGCATATAATGTCCTTGTAAAAAATAACATAAATACGGTTGGTGATTTGATTAAATATTCAGCAAAAGACTTATTAAACCTCGAGAAATTCGGTGCCGCTTCTCTTAAGAGTGTTGAGGAAGCACTGAACAAGTTAGGTTTAAAACTAAAAGAGTAGGAGGTCGCTTATGAATCACGGAATAGCGCTTAGAAAATTGGGCTTTTATCCAAGTTATAGAAAAAGTGTTTTAAGAAATCTTGCAACTTCCCTTATTCTGAATGGTAGAATCGAAACAACAGAGGCAAGGGCAAAAGAAGTTAGAAGAATTGTTGATAAACTCATAACAAAAGCGAAAGACGACAACCTCAATACAAGAAGGTATGCACACTCTGTATTGTTCGATAAAGAGGCAGTTTATAAGCTCTTCGAACTTGCAAAAGAGTACAAAGATAGACCAGGCGGCTATACAAGGATTTTGAAACTTGCTAAATTTAGGCGTGGAGATGGCACTCCCCTTGTTATTATTGAACTCGTTAAAGAATAATAGCACATGCTTGAATTTCGTAGTGTCTCCTTCTCTTACGGTGGAGACAGCCCCCTTGTCCTTAAGGATGTTAGCTTTACTCTTAAGAGAGGGGAGTTTATATCAGTAATTGGCTCCAATGGTTCAGGAAAATCTACCATAGCCCGTCTTGCAAACGGGCTTTTATTATCTTCTGAGGGAGATGTTTTCTTAGAAGGAAAGTCCCTTAAGGATTTTGATGTTAATAGAATTGCAAAGTTTAAGGTAGGAGTTGTTTTTCAAAACCCTGATAACCAGTTTGTAGGTATTACAGTAGAGGACGACCTTGCCTTTGGGCTTGAAAATATGGGGCTTGATAGGTCAGAAATTAGAGAAAGAATTCTTGATATTGCAGATAAACTCAATCTAAAGACTTTTTTGCATTTTCCACCGACACTCCTCTCCGGAGGAGAAAAGCAAAAAGTAGCACTTGCCTCTGTTTTGGTTCTTGAACCTGACTTTATAGTTTTTGACGAGGTTACATCCCTTCTCGATCCTGTAAATAGAAGGAATACCTTAAAATTGATTTTAAAAATGGGAGAAGGGAAGGGAATACTTTATATAACTCATCATCCAGAAGAAACAGTTTTTTCAGACAATATAATAGTTCTTAACGATGGACGTATTGTTAAAACTGGAACGCCTTACGAAGTTTTTAGCGATATAGAATTTCTTTCAAGTGTTAATGTATCAAATTTGAATGAGGCGATACTTTCGAAAAAACTTCTCGACAAGAAAATCGTTAATAGGTTTTCTCTTGATTTAAATGAAATTGTAAATGAACTATGCTCGAATTGAATAATATTTCGGTAACTTACGATCCACATACTAAGTTTAAAAAAGAAGCCCTGAAAGACTTAAGCCTTAAGATTTATGAAGGAGAGAGGGTTGCAATAGTTGGGCGAATTGGATCAGGAAAATCTACTTTAATTGAGGTGATGAGTGGTTTACTCAAGCCTACGAGTGGTGAAGTGATTATCGATAGTCTCAACATAACAAAAAACAAAGTCCCAAGAAAAGAAATAGTTAAGCATATAAGCGTTGTATTCCAGCATCCCGAAACACAATTTTTTGCAGAGACTGTGTTTGATGAAGTTGCCTATGGGGCAAAAAATATCGGTGTTGAAGGGAATAAGATTAAAGATGTTGTTCTTAATGCACTCACAGAAGTTGGCCTTGATGAAAGTTATCTGGGTAAATCTCCATTTGAACTATCTGGAGGCGAGAAAAGAAGAGTAGCCATAGCAAGTGTTATAGTTATAAATCCTAAATACCTTATTTTAGATGAGCCGACATCTAATTTAGACTTTGGGGGGAAATCAAGCATTATTTCATATTTGGAAAATAGAATCTCCAAAGGGAGGACGCTTATTTTTGTAACACATAATATGGATGAAGCCTTTTTGCTTTCCGAAAGGCTTATAGCAATAAATGAAGGTACGGTTGTTTATGATTCAGATACCCTTTCCTTTTTTGAGAATGCAGAACTTGTAGAAAAAATAGGACTTGAATTACCGTTCTTCCCCAAGATAAAGAAACTTTTAAAGAAATGCTATCCGGATTTTCCTGACTGTAAAACTTTTGACTGTATCGTAGATTATCTTACGAGGATTCGAAAATCTTAAAATGGCTAAGTTCTATTTTGGTCAGTTTCAGTATACGCAGTCGTTCTTCCACAAATTAAATCCAACCCTAAAGATAATTTTAATATTCTATCTCGTTATTTTGCTCTTTTTTCTCAAAACTATACAATCGTATTTAATTTTTCTTATATTTACGGTTTTGCTTGTTGCGCTTTCAAAGGTATCCATACAATCGGTTTTATCCTCATTTAAGCCAATAATATTTTTGCTTCTCTTTACGCTTTTTTTCCAACTCTTTTTTACTCCAGGCAAAGTTGTTGTTAACTTGAAGGTCCTAAAGATTACTCAAGAGGGCATAAATATCTCCATATATATTGCAATCAGGCTTATTATTCTCACTATGCTTACATTTTTGTTAACTTCTACTACCACTACTACAGACCTTGCAATGGGCTTTAGAAATGTAATCCTTCCTCTCCGTGTTTTTAGATTCCCAGTCGAGGAGCTTTCTTTAATGATTTCTATATCTCTTCAGTTTGTACCAATTTTGTTTGAAGAAGCTGACAGAATAATGAAGGCACAAATGGCAAGAGGTGCTGACTTCGAAAGCGGAAATTTATTTATGAGGGCAAAAAGTTTCCTTCCGGTGATTCTTCCTCTCATTCTGAACGCTTTTAATAGAGCAGACCAACTTGCAATGGCAATGGAGTCAAGGGGTTTTATTTTAGGGATGAAGAGAACTTCTTACAGGGTAAGCAAGTTTGGTAAAAATGAGGTAATTGCGATAGTTTTTGTTGCTCTCTTTACTATTCTTCTTTTCTTTTTGGAGGTGAAATCCCATGCATAACTATTTATTGAGAATTCAGTATGTTGGAAGAAATTTTTCTGGATTTCAGAAACAGTCAAATCATCCCGAAGATGAAAAGACTGTTCAAGGAGAAATTGAAAAGGTGTTGAGGACAGTCCTTAGAGAGCAGGTGAATACTTATGGAGCAGCACGGACAGATGCAGGAGTTAATGCTTTAAATCAATATCTTAATTTCTATTATAGTGAATCCGTCGATCCTGATTGGCTTAAAAATAAGATGAATCATCTTCTTTTTGATAAAGGTATTTTCGTTAAAGAAGTTAAAGAAGTTCCCGAGACATTTCATGCAAGGAAAAGCGCAAAGAGTAAAGTTTATGCTTATATTGTATCTTCTGACCTTGAAAAGTCTATGTTTCTAATGCCATATGTTTATATCTATAGAGAACCTATTGATATGAATATGCTGAAAATTGCACTCGATGGACTCAAGGGAAAGCATGATTTTTCAATTTTTGCTAATTTTGACAAGTCGAAAAAGGATAGGAATAACATTTGCGAAATTTTCGATACAGGTTTCATTGTTAAGGATTCAATTATCATACTTTATTTTCACGGTGATAGGTTTTTGTATCATATGGTAAGGAGAATGGTATATTATGTCCTCAAAGGCGCGCAGGGATATATTGATACGCGTATCCTTCTTAACCCGTTTGCCTTTGGAAACAAGGTGCCTTTTACAAGACAGGTTCTTCCTCCAGAGCCACTGTTTTTGGTTAATGTGATTTATTAATAAAAATTTTCTCTTATGAGCAATTTTATTCTTGACTAAATTAAAAATTTTGGTATTATTATACGGATATGTAAATTTAGGAGGATGTGAATATGATGAAAATAACTAAGTTTGTTAAGCCTTACGAAGTAAATAAGAAATGGGTACTTATAGATGCAGAAGGTGAGTCTATTGGTAGAGTTGCTGCTGTTGCTGCATCAATTTTAAGAGGAAAACACAAGGCAACGTTTACTCCTAATGTAAATATGGGAGATAATGTTATTGTAATAAATGCCTCCAAAGTAAAAGTAACTGGAAGAAAACTTACAGATAAAATTTACAACAAGCATACAGGTTATGTGGGTAATATGCAATCTTACACCTTAAGAAATATCTTAGAAAGAAAGCCCGAGTTCCTTATTACTCATGCTGTTAAACTAATGCTTCCAAAGAATAGACTTGGAAGGAAAATGATCAATGGGCTCAAGGTTTATAGCGATGCAAATTATCCAAAGGAATTTAAAGTAGAACGTGTTATTACACTTTCTAAGGAGGAATAATGGATAAGGTAATTTTGGCGGTTGGAAGAAGAAAAACTTCGGTTGCTCGGGTTGTTTTAACTCCTGGAACAGGAAAAGTCCGAGTTAATGGAAGAGATGTAAACGAGTATTTCAATGTAAAGTCTCTTTTACCCGAAGTCTTTAAACCTCTTGAGATAACGAACTTAAAAGACAAATTTGATATTAGAGCAAATGTAGAAGGCGGAGGGTTCAGGGGGCAGGCCGACGCAATTAAACTTGGTATTGCCCGTGCGCTTCTCAAGATCGATGAATCATTAAGACCTGTTCTAAAGAGCGAAGGCCTTCTTACAAGAGACCCGAGGGAAAAGGAAAGAAAGAAATACGGTTTGCACTCTGCAAGAAAAGACCGTCAGTACAGGAAGAGATAACCGAAAGAACATTTTTTCCAGTTTTAAGGGGCGAAAGCCCCTTTTTATTTTTTTGCTTTTTAGTTATTATATATTGAATTTGAATACTTTCCGGAGGTATATATGGTAAGAGTTCGTTATGCACCCTCTCCAACAGGAGAG